>JBMLQR010000340.1:0-1199 GCA_049241465.1 Saprospiraceae bacterium
ATATCTATTTCATTCTGATTTTTACCATCCCAGTATGGACCAATGATATTGTATTTTTTTTCCGCTTTTAACCTTTCATTGAAATATTTTTCTAATATTTTGCCACTATAAGTGGTGTAATCCCGTGAAATAATTTCTTTTAGATAATCTAAATTACCCATTTCCACCGCACTTCGGTATTTGTAAATAAAACGGAACCAAAAATTTAGAAAATTATCTTCAATAGCATATTTTAATTTCCTGCTATTAGGTTTTGAAAAAATGGGTCTTACTTTTTTTATCAAGCCAAAATCCTTTTCCAGGCGGTCCAGAAATCCACCTGTTTGAATTTCCAAAATAGATTCAATCTCTACCCTTGCCGTTTTCCCGGAAGCGATCAGTGACAAAATTGAAAAATAGTTCCCATATTCTTTGCCAAATTCTTCAATCAAGACATGCTTTCCCTCATCTAAAAAAAGAGAATTTTCATTTAATATTAAATGCAGCATGTCAGACAATGAGAATGCCTGGGCCTGAACAAAAAGTTCTACATATTTTGCCACGCCACCTGTAAATAAATAAAAAGCCAATAAATCTTCTGAGGAATAATTAGGTGAATAATCGTTTAAAATAGATTTGAGCGTTGCCAAATCAAATCCTTTCAAATGTATTCTATGGGTTGCTCTTCCAAAGAGAGGCTCCTTTGAATTTTCAAAAGTCTTTGCCATCAATGAATAGACGGATCCGCATAAAATTAAATTGAGCTTACTATCTTGTTTATTACTGTCCCAAATATTTTGCATGTCAGAAAAAACAGCAGGATTTACCGAATAAAATTCCTGAAATTCATCTATGAATAAAGTAAAATGGCGATTTTTTGATACTTCCATTATAAATCCAAATAACTCTTTGAAAGATTTTATCTCTCCAAATAATTGCATTTGGAGCTTATCTTTTACTTGTTCAGTAAATTCAGCACATAATAATACCTCGCTTTTTTTAGCAATAAAAAAATAAAGCATAATCTGCTTTTCTGTCGCTTTAATTAACAGGCTGGTTTTCCCAATACGCCTTCTACCTACCACGAAAGTCATTTGAGCGGTATCTACTGACCTATTTTCAATGCGGTCTAATAAGGCTAATTCAGATTCCCTGTTATAAAATTTCATAATTATCGCAATTCAAATTACAGTAATGCCGGTTGCGATAATAAAATTACG
>JBMLQR010000341.1:0-3990 GCA_049241465.1 Saprospiraceae bacterium
GATTGGAAAACGGCAGCCTTGTTAAGAGCAATGAAAACCATGAGTATTGGATTATCAGGTGGGAATTCCTTTATGGAAGATTATACTTATCATTTTGAGCCCAATAATGAAATGGTATTAGGGGCACACATGTTGGAAATTTGTCCCAGCATTGCTCAAGAAAAACCTTCCTGTGAAATTCATCCCTTAGGTATTGGTGGAAAATCTGATCCAGTCAGACTGGTTTTCAATGTCGAGGGAGGAAAAGCGCTGAATGCCTCTTTGATAGATCTTGGTCATAGATTCCGTCTTTTAGTTAATGAAGTAGAAGCCGTAACGCCCCTTCATACTTTACCTAAACTTCCTGTTGCCAGGGTTTTATGGAAACCTCAACCTGATATGGAAACTGCTTGTGCTGCCTGGTTACTGGCAGGTGGAGCTCACCATACGGTGTACAGTCAAAATATAAGCACGGAGACATTACAGGATTTTGCAGAAGTAGCTGGCATAGAACTCGCTTTAATTCATAAAGAAATGGGGAACCTAAGTCACTTTAAAAATGAGTTAAGGCAAAATGAAGCTAGTTTTAAGTAAGAGATTGATTTCAACCATTCATAAAAATATTCTGCCTTTAAAATCAAATCACGACCATTTTCGTAGATTAATTTATGAAGAATATGGTCAAAATGGAACAAAATTACTTTAAGGCAAGGTTAATAAATTCAATAATATCGTCCTTAAACTGTTTTCCTGATGCTGGATCAATATACATCATGTGACCAGATTCATAATATTTTAAAATAATATTACTTTGAATGCGCTTGTCTAACCCCATGTGTTTAAGGGTATATTCGGCGGCATAAAAAGGGGTTGCCAAATCATAATACCCATTAATGGCTAAAACTTTTAAGTATGGATTACGACTCATAACCTCTGCTAAATCAACGGCTGTATTAGGCGTAACGGGATCCCAGTTCACATGATTTTTCTTATGTTTCCAATCCCAGGTAAAACCTGGCGTACTGTATGCCGATGTCTTATAAGTTAACATTTTATTGACCTTTAGCTCATTATAATAATAATCTAAAAATGCGGAAATATAAGGAGGACTTATGCTACTACTTTGTGGGTCATAGGAGGTTCCTTCACTTAATAAATTCTCATTGATACCTTTATATCTTGCATCCAATCTACCAACGGTCATACGCTCGGTTCTAAGTAATTCCTGTGAAAATTGTGGTTCTTTCACACGTAAGTTTGCCCTTCTGACATATTCTATACTTAAACCTGTCAATGCGGCATATTGGGTAGCCATTTTATCAAATTCCTCATCAGTTAAATCTGATCCCTTCATTAAAGCTGAAGCATATTCTCCGGAGGCAAAACTTCTTGCCTTTTCAGCAAATTGAGCAATATCTTTAGGTTTATCAACTATCTTATCATGGTACCAGGCTGACACTGCATAAGCAGGCAAGTGTAAAATATAGGAAAGGTCATCACCCTGTTGAAAAGTAAGTGTTTTAATATCTAAAACAGTGGAAACCAAAATAATACCATTGAGGGCAATACCTAGTTCTTCTTGTAAATAATTAGCGACACCTGCACTACGCATGGTACCATAACTTTCACCCAAAATAAATTTTGGCGATGACCATCTGTTATTTTCATTTATATATTGCTTGATAAAACCACTCACTGATTTTATATCCTCATCCACTCCCCAAAAATCCTTATTATTCGCCTTGCCAACAGCTTTACTTATACCTGTTCCAATAGGATCTATGAAAACAACATCACTTTTTTCAAGAATTGAAAATTGATTATCCTCTACTTTGTATGGTGCCGGTTTATTATTATATGGATCATTAACCACTACTCTTTTCGGACCTAACGCCCCCATGTGCAACCACATCGAAGAAGAACCTGGCCCACCATTGTAAGCAAAAGTGATGGGTCTTTTATCTAATTCAGATTCCTCATCTTTGGTATAAGCCGTATATCCATAAAATGCTATGGGTTCATCCTGCGTATTTCTTAAAATGAGGGCTCCCGCTGTAGCTGTATATTGAATGGTTTTACCCCCAATGATAACTTTATGATGCGTGACAGATTTTAACTCCTTTGGTATCGATAGAGTGTCTTTGATGCTAATCTGAGCAAATAAAACATTATTCACGCATGAAAGAGATAGAAATAAAATGGAAATAGAAATATAATTTTTCATGTTCTTTAAATTATGATTGGTAATTTTACAAAATTCCTATCTTATTTTTATAACAATTAAAAGTATTTTAGGAACCTATTTAAACTTTGGTAAAATTATTAGTCATTAATATGAAACTCAAAACTCATTTATCTATATTCATTTTTATTTTTAGTTGCCTTGCTTTCGCCATCGCTCAGCAACCCTTATCTCCATTAATTCATTCGTTTCAGGCGTTCAAAGAAATGAGGGAAAATAGTACTTTCAAGTTAAGTTGGGTTCCTTTAGGTCCAACCCTTAATAGTGCCCGAGCCGATGTGGTGCATGTGGACAAGGATAATCCTGGAACGATGTATGTTGGATTTGGATCTGGGGGACTTTGGAAAACCGTTAATAACGGATTAAGCTGGAAATCTATCTTTGAGAATGAAGCCATTTTTAGTATTGGTGATTTTGCCGTAGCACCTTCAAATGCTGACATCCTTTATTTAGGAACTGGCGAACATTTAAAGAAACCCAGGAACTTCACCCTTCCTGGGACAGGTATGTATAAATCAGTGGATGCAGGGGAAACATGGCAACAAATTGGCTTGGATGATTCCTGGTCTATTGCCGAAATAGCTATACATCCTCGTAATCCAGATATTGTTTTGGTCTCAGTTTTAGGGCATTTATGGACAAAAAATGAGCATAGAGGCCTTTTTAGAACTGAAAATGGAGGTAAAACCTGGGATAAAGTACTATTTGTAGATGAAAAAACAGGGGGAAATGATATTATAATATCGGCATCTGATCCAAATATCATGTACACAACTATGTGGGAAGTAAATCCAGGCGTAAGTGGCCCAAACAGTGGCATTTATAAAAGTAAAGATGGAGGTAAAACCTGGTCATCTTGTAAAACAGGATTACCAACGGGTCCAAATGTAGGGAGAATAGGTATTACCGTTTCTTTTACAAATCCAAATAAAGCTTATGCGCTGATCGATAATCTTAACAATCCTAAGGAATTTACTGCAGAGGTATATAAAACGGAGGATGGAGGAAATACCTGGGCAAAAACACATGAGAATCCATTTAAAATTTTTTCTGCTTACGGTTGGTATTTTACTAATATTAACATCAATCCTTTAAATGATGAAGAAATATTTTGCCTTGGAATTCGACTTGCTCACAGTATTGATGGTGGGAAAACCTTTACATTTATTGGCGGTCAAATACAACGGATGACCCCAAGTATTGCTCAGGGATTACATCTCGATCAATGTGAATTATGGATTAATTCTAATAATCCAAACCACCTTGCTCTTGGAAACGATGGTGGATTTTATGTCAGTTACGATAAAGGTGATTCCTGGATGCATTACAATAATATTCCTGTTGGAGAATTTTACGATATTACCATAGATGAAAGCACTAACAACATTTATGGTGGTACACAAGATAACGCCACCGTATTTGGTCCGGCAAAAGAATTAAACACCCAATTTAATGATCCCTGGAAATATGTTTGGATCGATCCATGGGATGGTGGTGATGGTTGTGTTTCACAAATTGATCCTTTGGATAAAAATATTATTTATTATAGTCAGCAACATGGAGAAGTAGTCAGATTGGATAGAAGTAAGGATGAGACAACCTCTATTATTCCTAAATTACCTGCTTCAATAAAAGATACACTTCACTTTAATTATGTAACTCCTTATTTTATATCTTCATTTCAACATAAAACCTTATATCAAGGGGGAAATTATATTTTTAAATCCATGGATAGAGGTGATACATGGAAAGTAATTAGTCCAAATCTA
>JBMLQR010000341.1:4090-5774 GCA_049241465.1 Saprospiraceae bacterium
TGGAAGCATTCGTGGTGTATATATTTCCATCGATAGAGGTCAAAATTGGTCCTATCTGGGAAGTGAGCTTCCCCAAACGGCGGTAGCTGATATAAAAATTAATGATGTGACCATGGATCTTGTAGTGGCTACTCATGGAAGGGGAATATATAAACTCAACTTAAAACCAATTCATACCTTAACAACTAATTCATTAGAAATTAAAGAAGATCATTTATTTGAAGTAGGAACTATTCAAAGACCATGGTTCAATTCAAATGGAGGAGAAGCTGATTACAGAAGTTTTGAAAAAGCAGATTTTTCATTCTGGTTAAAAGAAGCAAAAACATTCAAACTTGCCTTATTTAATAAAATGAACAATGAAATTTGGCAAATTAATATAAACGGTAAAAAAGGATTCAATCAATTCCGTTGGGATCTTACCCTAGAGAAAAGAAAAAGTGATGCACCTTATTTTGTTCACTACGACAAATTTATTGAATCAGGGAATTACACCCTGCGTGCTTATTTTGGTGAAACGGTTGCGGACCAGTCTGTGATGGTAATTGAAGCTGTTTCACCTTATATTGAAAAGCGTTAAATTAAAAAACTCCCTGGTTAAACAACCCGGGAGTTTTTTAATTATTCATCTTATTTTAAATCGTGATTCCGACAGGATTCGAACCTGTGACCTACGGATTAGAAGTCAGTTGCTCTATCCAGCTGAGCTACGGAACCAATTAGGCTGCAAAAATACATTAATTTTACAATTTTCAAAATATTTTTTTTATAATTATTAAAAGAAACTTAATTAATCTCAGGCAACCCACATTAAAAATCCTCCGTTAATCCATAAAAATTAAACTATGAAAAGTCATTTGTTTTTATTGTCGCTTCTAATTACTATTATTTTTTCATGCACAAAAGTAATAGACGATCCGATAGTGACACCAACTAACCCATGTTCCACTGTTACCTATAAAACAGACATAACGCCCATCATCAACCAAACATGCGCAATAAAATCGTGTCATGTTTCAGGGACAGGTGAACGTGATTACACTACCTATGCCGGACTTAAAAATGATGCAATCAGTGGTAAATTTAAGAAGGAAGTATTAACGAATAAATCCATGCCACCTAGAAATTCAACCGGACCTAACAGTCTTACGGCGGCACAATTGGAAAAATTTACCTGTTGGATAAACGCAGGTTCTCCAAATAATTAAAATAAGATATATTAAATTCCTATTTTCGTTTTGTTTATATTTAAAGTAACCCAAACGGAAATAGGAATGAGATATATTGTCCTTATTATTCTATCGTTCATTTTTAATGACCTTTCTGCTCAAAAGCAAAAACAACCAAATATCATATTCATTTTAGCAGATGATTTAGGTTATGGCGATCTGGGTGTTTATGGACAAGAATTAATTGAGACCCCTAATATAGACGCGCTGGCTAAAGGAGGCTTAAAATTTAATCATTTTTATTCTGGTGCCCCAGTTTGTGCACCTGCGAGATACACCTTATTGACAGGAAAACATACCGGCCATTCTTTTATAAGGGGGAATGATGAATGGGGTTCAAGAGGAGATGTATGGAGTTTTGCCTCCATGCTGGAAAACCCAAGGCTTGAGGGTCAATATCCTATACCAGATAGTACTTTTACTATACCTGAAATGCTAAAAAGTAAGGGATATAC
>JBMLQR010000342.1:0-3086 GCA_049241465.1 Saprospiraceae bacterium
CATCCAATGGAATTCGTTCACATATTTAAAATTGGTAAAGAACAATTAGCTATTTTCCTGGTAACTATATTTTTTACTTTGTTCGAAGATTTATTGGTAGGTATCGCAGCAGGCATAGTATTAAAATTAATCATTCACTTGTTTAATGGTGCAAAATTTAATAGTTTATTTAAAGCGACCATCAGAGTGGTTGATGAAGAATTTGGCCCCAGATTAATAATTCAACAATGCGCTGTTTTTTCAAATTGGCTTGGATTAAAAAAGATCCTGGATGAACTTCCTCAAAAGGAAGTTATTTCAATTGATTTTTCTGAACTAAGTTTAGTTGACCATTCCGTATTAGAAAATCTTCATCATTTTAAAGATGATTATGAAAGTTTAGGCGGTAAAGTAGAATTTCAGGGATTAGATCAGTTAAATCAAATGTCTAATCATCCTTTGGCTACCAGAAGACTAAAATCCTAATTTAAACTGTAAAAAATGACAAAACATATCGCTTTTGATGAAGATCATGTTTTACATGAGTTAAAACATTATTTGCCATCCCAATCACCACTTAAGGATTTTATTCATCATAACTCACTTCACGCCTTTCAACATCAGGAATTTTTCGAAGGTATTTTCAAGGCATCATCCATGTTCGGATATAGGGTTACATTGTCCTTAAACGAATATAGGAAACTTCATACTCTTGGTCGAATTCGAACTGATATTTTGAATAAAACCATTGTAGATAAATATGGGCAGGGTAATTTTTCTGAATGGTTAAATAAGGTTTTAAATGAATCTTACGATTTTAATCTAGAACCTGAAGTTGGTCAGTTTAGGAAAAATTGGTCGATATTTTATCATATTGATTTGGATACCGCAGTGCAGCCTTTGTTATTCAGAATCATTGGAAGTTATCTGGATCAGGGTATTGCACTTTGGCATTTCCCATTTGAGGATAAAGGCTTAATATCCGCCGTTAAACTATTGGAAGAGAAAAGTTTTTCCAGTTTTTTTAAAACCCGGAGAGCTAGAAATCTTCTTTTAAAGCCTGACCTGAATATTTCTGAATTACTAAAAATATTGGTTGGCAAGGAAGCCCTTTTTCAGGAATATATTTTCGACCAGCAATTTTCGCACAGAGGGTGGAGTGGTCTGGTTAGTGCTATAGAAGATAATCCGCACTCAATTCTTTATCCTAAATCCATAAGCTTAAAGGATTTTATTTTACTGGAATTGTTACTTGAGATTGATGCCTTAACGTTAGAGTTTGGTGATAATTGGCAGCCTTTGGGCGAACTTATACCTAAGGAACCTGCTGATTTATCTGCACCTATTCTCAGAACCGAATTACAAGAGGTTCTCATCCTCTGGCAAATGGCTTTTGAATGGAGTTACTACGACGAAGTTTTTGCAGGTTTAATTACTATCCAAAAGCAAAAAAATCCTGTGGAGCATCAAGCTGTTGCCAATACAGTTTCTGAGACGCAATTTATAGGTATTTTCTGCATAGATGAGAGGGAATGTTCCATTAGGAGACATCTCGAATATGTTCAACCACAATGTGAAACAATGGGATGTCCTGGTTTTTTTGGGGTTGAATTTTTCTTTCATCCAGTCGATGGAAAATTTTATGAAAAATTATGTCCTGCTCCCGTAACGCCAAAATATTTAATCAGGGAAATTGAAACAAAAGGGGTTCACAGACATGAAATGTTATTCAGTAAAAAAGCAAATACCATTTTCAGAGGATTTTTAATTACCCTGTCCCTTGGATTTTGGGCTGCCATTCAAATGATAGTAGATGTTTTCCGACCTACTAAAAGGGCAGCTAATTCAAGTGCGTTTGCTCACATGAATCTACATTCTACCTTGCAAATAGAGGTGTCTCAACCCGTTGAATACGATAAAAATCTACAAATAGGATTTACCATATCCGAAATGGCAGATAGGGTTGAAAACTTGCTAAAAGGTATAGGTTTTTCAGAAGTTTTCCCACCATTGATTTATCTCATTGCCCATGGTAGCAGTAGTTCAAACAATCCTTTTCACGGTGCCTATGATTGCGGTGCTTGCAGTGGACGACCGGGATCTGTTAATTCCAGGGTATTTGCATTTATGGCTAATCATCGGGAGGTAAGATCTGTTCTTTCACATCGTGGCTTTGTTATTCCTGAACACACACAATTTATAGGAGCATTACATGATACTTCCAGGGATGAAATTGTATTTTACGACCTTGAAATACTTTCTGAGGAAAATAGTGTTAAGCATATTCAGCATAAATTAAGTTTTGAAAAAGCACTAGATTTAAATGCCAGAGAAAGATCCAGAAGGTTTGCCTCCATTAAT
Source organism: Saprospiraceae bacterium (assembly GCA_049241465.1). Classification (GTDB taxonomy): domain Bacteria; phylum Bacteroidota; class Bacteroidia; order Chitinophagales; family Saprospiraceae; genus BJGN01. The sequence continues at coordinate 2,341 of JBMLQR010000342.1, forward strand.
ACCCAAAAAGCATTAATACACGTTAGAAATGCTATTAAAAAGAGATCTATTTCCTTTTTCGAACCTAGACCGGAATTAGGTCATGGGACAAATGCTCTCTGTTTTGTTGGTCATAGACAACTTACCAAGGGGTTATTCCTCGATAGAAGGGCTTTTATGAATTCTTACGATTACCGAACTGACCCGCAGGGTGAACGTTTATTAGGAGTTATGAAGCCTTTACCTTTGGTTTGTGGAGGTATCAATCTGGAGTATTATTTTTCAAGAGTTGATAACGCTAAATTAGGGGCTGGGTCAAAACTTCCACATAACGTGATGGGTCTCATCGGTGTAATTAATAGTTCAGACGGGGATATAAGGCCTGGCCTCCCTTTACAAATGGTTGAAGTTCATGATCCTGTCAGATTAATGATGATTGTTGAACATTTTCCTGAGGTTGTTTTAAAAACAATTCAATCGAGTCCTGAATATTATGAATGGTTTAAAAATGAGTGGGTTTTAATTACTGCTATTCATCCGGAATCTAATCAACTTTATGTCTTTAAAAATGATCAGTTTCATCCTTATGTACCAATGTTAAAAAAGGTGAACAGTGGACTAAACGTAAATGAGTTGATTGATTTGGGAAAGGAGATGAAAACAAATGATATTTACCATGCGACCCAAGAGCACCTTCCTGTTCATATTTTAAACTAAAAAAGAATGAATCCATATATTCCTTTGTTTGTCATAATTCCATTTATTGG
>JBMLQR010000343.1:0-1984 GCA_049241465.1 Saprospiraceae bacterium
CGCATTTCAAAATATCGGTTATCTGCATTTTGTGCAGTTGAATTTACATGGATATGTAAAAACAGGAGGGTGGCTATCATGCCAATCATTCGGGTCATAGGTTGATTTTTTTGTAAAGTAAATAATTTCAAATGATAAATTCAGGGTATTTTCAAATTAGAAGTCATAATGATTTGGCATAAAATAAACTTAAAAAAATTCTGCCAGGAGGATGCTTCTCGGATCGAATTTCAATCCACCAGGGGCAAGTTTCATCGGAATTTTTAAAAGCGTCGTCTTTTCTTTTATCTCAAATTCATGGAAAGTGGTACCATTCAGCAGTGGATTATACACTTCCAGCTCAAGGGGAAATTCAAAAATAATACCGGAAGACTGTATCTGTTCGATCTTTAATTGAAGTTCTTTCAAGGTTTCATCGTAAACATAAGATGTTTTTATTTTTAATGGATCAGGTTGATACAGCCATTGCTGAAAAAAGGTCTTTAAATCTTTTTGGGAAGACTTTTCCATCTCTGCCCTGAAATCATCGGTGGTAGCTGTACCGTTAAAATATTTTTTGTAATAAGCCTGAATGCCATTTTTAAAAGCAACATGACCTATTTTATGTCGTAACATGTGTAAGATCCAGGCTCCTTTTTGATAGGTCAGCGTATTTGTCACTATGCCACTTTCTGCTGTGCGGTCACTGATAATGCTAAAAGTGGAGTCCGTTTTTGTGTAATTATCTACACGTCTTTTTGCCAGTTTTAGACCATTGATATATTCCTGGTAACCATAAGCATGTTCATGGTAAAGTAGGGTGAAATAGGTGGCAAAACCTTCACTTAACCAGGCATCGTCCCAGGTAGATTCCGTCACTGCATTGCCAAACCATTGATGCGCCAATTCATGGATGACTACGTCTTGAAGCCTTTTATTATCGGGTTTTCCTGTTATCAAATTTTCCCCATAAAAGATAGCAGAGGAGGTTTCCATACCACCTCCAACGCTTGCTGCTTGTATATTTGCCAGTTTTTCATAAGCAAATGGGCCTACATAAGAGGAAAAGAAGGACAGAGCATCTTTGGTTGGATAGGAAAAATCGAGGAATCCTTTTTCTCTATCTTGAGGATATACCCAGGTTTGAATGGATTTTCCCTCAAATTCGTCAACCATTTGTACGGCAAATTCGGCAACGCCTAAAACAAATAACCAGGGCGACACAGGCACAGATTGCTTCCAGTGCGTCAACGTAAATGATTTGTCCAAATGGGTTTCTTCCTGCAACAATCCATTGGATACCACTTTGTATTTTGAAGGGGCTTTGACTATAAATTCACTGGTTGCCTTATCATAAGGATGGTCAATAGAAGGTAACCAATGGCGTGCCAGATTCGGCCAGTTTTCATTGAAAAAACTGCGATGTCCATACTTGGTGGGGCCAATTTTCAGACCTCCAGCCGGGATTCCCCGATAGACAATGATTATTTCAAGCTTTTCATCTTTTTGGGGAGGGGTATCAAAAAACAAGAATACCTCATCATTGGAATGGGTGTATTTTATTTTATGATGCGGGCTATAAATGGAGTCAATAACCATCCCTTTACCTTTTCTCGCGTCTGTTTTGTTTATCAAATCCAGCCTGATTTTCTTTGAATCGTCTGTTTTAAATAAAATGCGAAGCGAGGCTTTACCCATTATTTCGTCTGACAGATCAGATAAGCTCAGTTCAAACTTATAATGTATGATATCAATGTTGTGATTTTTAGGATATTTATCTGCATAAACCAGGGTGCTTCCACTGAATAAAAACAGATAAATAAGCGCATGATATAACTTCATTACTGAATGTTTATTTTTTTGAGATAATTATTTTTCAAATCCACCTGAGGGGGAAAAGCGCTTTGAACGGTGATACCTTCCTTTGGAATAAGCATTTTTGTTGTACCTTTTTCCGTAGTGATATCCATGGGTAGGGCCATGAAAAAGTTATTTAATTTGATGG
>JBMLQR010000343.1:2084-6640 GCA_049241465.1 Saprospiraceae bacterium
AAAAAGGATCCTTTCGTATAAATATCATTTCCATTATACGTTTCGTCTTCTGATAATTCCTCACCACCAACCATCGGTTTTTTAGCTCTTATGGATCGTCGATGTCTGTTTATAAGGTCATCATAAGCTGCCTGACCGCCAAGTTCAAAGTGTATTAATGCTTCAGCGTAAGTGGCAATACCCTCCTGGATCCACATGTGCGCCCAGTCTTTATTGGTCACTTTATTGGCAAACCATTCATGGGCATATTCGTGAAACAAGTTGGCAGAATAGGGCTGACCTCCAATGTCAGTGTAATCAAATTTGTTTTGGAAAGTAATCATGGTTTGGTGTTCCATACCAGGATTTGGGACAGCGGCAATGCCAATTTTTTCCTTAACCCATGGATATTCGCCGAAATATTTTTCTAATACTCTGGAATCCCTCTCCTTCAGCTCAATGATTTTTTTAGCTTGAGCGGTGTCTTCTTGCAAAACATAATATTGAATGGGTACTATATTTCCATCGATCGTTTTATAATCTTTGCTAATCACTTCGTATTTGCCTATATTAAAGAGAATACAATAATTACTGATGGTATAATTTGTTTTCCAGTGGAATGTTTTCTTTTCTTTTTTGGTCTTTACATCCATCAAAAGACCAGGACCAGCGACTACTAATGAAGCGGGAACGGTAATAAACAAATCGACTCCTTCGTTAGGTTCGTCACTTGGATGATCTTTACAAGGAAAATATAGGCGGCCTCCTTCCTTTTGACAATTGATGGCTACCCAGGGATTTCCGCTTCTATCTTTTGTCCAGGTGAATCCGCCAAACCAGGGAGGTTTGACAGCAACGGGAGGTTCTCCACCATAATAAATAGTGATTTTTTGTTTTCCAGCTTGAAATGGGCCGGTGGATGTGATATATATTTTATCTTTTACATGTTGAAAATTGACTGGTTTGTCATTGGCTTTAACTTTTTCAACTTTCAGCAGGTACACCAGATCCAATAAGATAGTATCGGAGGGTTTTGAAAGAATCATATCTATTTCTGTGGAACCGAAGATCGTTTTTTTATCAATATCCACATCCAGGATAATCGTATAATGTCTGATATCCATATTTGCCTGAAGCGGGTGTAATTTGCCGCCTGAGGACATGTAACTAATATCTCTATTTTGAGCCAGAGCATTTTTTGCAAAAAAGCATAAAAAAAAGAGAAGAAAGAAAGGTGTAGGAATGGTTCGTAGCATTGGAAATATACTTAATGAGAAATTTGCGTTCTCTAAATATAAGTATATTCTCTATTCTTTTCTTGTATAAATGAAAAGTGTCCGAAAAGATAACATGTCAAGCGAAATAATCACTTGAAATACTATCCTTCGGACGCTTTTTTTAATCTACTTTGTTAACGGTTGGCTTTTCGCAAGCGCCTGAAAAGCAGGCACCGGAGGCACAACCAAAGGCAAATAAGCCCATGGAGAAAAAGTAGGTGCCAAACAGTACGCCGAACCATTGTTTTTCAATGAAAGCCTGAGATGCTATGAACAAACCGGTCAATAAATAAAATACGCGGATAAATGTCCACTGGCTTGTTAATCTAAACATTAGCGCTTTCATGTATTATAGTTTTAACGGTAGGTATCATTATTATTTTCGATGTCACTGAATTTGAAATAAGACAGGCAGCTTCCGATTTTTCTAAAATTCTTAGTGCTTTAGCCTCATCTTTTTCATCAAAAATGGTAATCGTAGGAGAAAGTGTCACTTCACTCATCATGAATTTACCATCTACCTGTTCCAATTTACCCTTTGCCGGGCAGCTGAAACTTCCATAATTAAGTTTGGAATTTTCGGCGATGGCCAAAAAGGTAGTCATCAGGCAACTGCTTACAGCAGCTGTAAACAAATGTTCAGGTGTCCAGATTCCTGGCATACCTTTAGGAAATTCTGGAGGGGTAGCTACCTCGATACATGGTCCATTTTCTTTGGATAATTCAGGGGAGCACAAGGATCCTTTGCGATCAACTTGCCAGTTTACATCTACATGATAATAATGAGCATCCATGATAAATAGATTTAGTTAGCTTGCGCTTGATAATAATTCACATCGGTCCAACCACCGCCATTCAAACAAGTAATACCTTGTTGATTCAGAAATCCATGAGCCTGTCCACTGCGCATACCTGAGGCACAACACAGAATAAGTGGCTGGTTCAATGTTTTTAATTCTTCCAAACGTTGTGGAATTTCCTGTAGGGGAATATTAATGGAACCCACTACATTTCCACCCATAAATTCTTCTGGAGAACGAACATCTACAATAGTTCCTTTTTTCTCCTTTAAAATGTTTTGCAAAGTCATGTTATGATTGTTTAGTATTTTCCTTTTGAAACATGTTTAAGAATAAGCCACCCATAACAGAACCGTAAAGGGTGCTGTTTAATGGTTTTGAGGTAATAAGACAAGTGCCGGATACGCATCCAATATGATAATAGTATAAGTATCCACCAACAGCGCCTATCAATACCCCGATAATAGTTAGTTTATGTGTTTGTAAAAAAGGCATGGTCGTCGGATTTACTGGTCTTTTTTTCTCGTTGAAATGCCAAAGGGAAGATACAATGGGCAGAAACTCACAAAACTAGTGAGTACAAAGATGGCAGCGAGAGCGAGCAAAACATAGCCGAAAATACCAGAAATGACATTTCCAATCAATAAGCCGGAAATAACGGCAGCGACGATGAGTCTAATCATCTTGTCGGTGGATCCCATGTTTGGTTTCATTGTACTTGTATTGAAGTGATGAATTAAATACAATACAAAGATGAGCCAATAAAAAAGGTACTTCAGTTACCTTTATCACATAAGGAAAAAATAATTACGCAGGAGGTTTTATTTCGTAAAGTTCTAAGCGGCGATCTTTCATATTTCGCACACTACCATATTCGTGCAATTCTCTCAAAAGGTCGAGGTCAATATCAACGATAAGGGTCATTTCTGTATTTGGCGTAGCCTCTCCTTTCACGGCATTAGAAGGAAAAGCGAAGTCTGACGGTGTTAGCACAGCAGATTGGGCATATTGTATATCCATATTATGAACCTGCGGTAAATTGCCTACACAACCTGCCATGACCACATAGCATTCGTTTTCAATGGCTCTCGCCTGGGCACAATAACGAACCCTCATGTATCCATTTTGAGTATCGGTCAAAAAGGGAACGAATAAAATTTGCATCCCTTTGTCGGCCAGAATCCGGCACATTTCAGGAAATTCAACATCATAACAGATAGCTACGGCAATTTTGCCGGAATCGGTATCAAAAACCTCCATTTTACTTCCACCGGCCATGCCCCAGGAATCGACTTCTGCCGGCGTGATATGAATTTTCTCATAGCGCTCAAACGTTCCATCTCTCCGACAGAGATAGCCAACGTTTAACAATTGGCCGTTTTCCATCAGAGGCATACTTCCTGTTACAATATTGACATTGTAGGAAACGGCATATTCCAAAAATTTATCTCTCAGTGGTATGGTAAATGCGGATAACTCCCTAATTGCTTCAGGTTCACTCAGATGATTGAATTCCGCCATAAGAGGCGCGTTGAATAATTCCGGAAATAGCATGAAGTCACAGGTGTAGCTGGCGACAGAATCGACGAAATATTCAATTTGTTCGCAAAGCGCATCCATGGAAGGAAACAAGCGCATTTGCCATTGGATAAGTCCAACCCTGACCACACTGGTCCGATAACTGATTTCCCGGGTTCTTTTCTGATAAAAAATATTATTCCATTCCAGGATAACTGTGCTCAATGTCTGTTCCTTATCGCCTGAAAAATAGTCGGGAAGGATAGTTTTAATATGAAAATCATTCGCCAGATGAAATCCCAAAATAGGATCTTGAAGCTCCTTGTATTTTACTTTCCGTATATAATCCTTTGGATTTTTTAAGGATTCCCCTACCTGTTTGGGCATACGGGAATAGGTGATAATAGCACTTAGGTTCCTTTCTTCACACCATTCCTTTCGAACATCGGAAAGTCTTCGTCCAAGACGTAAGCCGCGAAATTTGGGAAGTACAAACGTATCAAGTCCATACAATAGATCTCCTTCATACTGATGGGTAGCAAAGGAAAAATTCCCGGTTATCTCCCTAAAATGAGGCATTTTTTCCAATTGGTCGGCGGACAAAATGATGGATAATGAATATCCTACCACCTTGCCATTCACCAAAACTACGATTTGGCCTTCAGGAAAAACGCCAAGTAATTTTTTTATTTGGGATTCTGTCCATTGGACTGCCAGCTCCTCGTTAGGTAAAGATTTCAGGTCAGAGATTAGCGCGGAAAAATCCTCGATATTTAAATTCCTCACCTCGATTTTATCGATAGGAACCATGGGCTTTGAAGGATAAAAAGTTGAACGAACAAGGTTTATGCATGAATACGGTAACACGCGCACATCACGGGGTTAAAGATACATATTACTACCAAGAATACTAAAGTGAGGGTGGAAATTAGATAACTCCTGCATTGAATTTATATTTGAGTCCTTTTATAATGCTTTTCGC
>JBMLQR010000344.1:0-2212 GCA_049241465.1 Saprospiraceae bacterium
ACTTGTTTTTCTCTAAATGACAAAAAATCTCAACAGTAAATCTAACTAACATGCCGTTTACTGCCTGAAATATGTTGAATTATTTCATCTATCCGTGTGTAAGGCAAAATCAACTTTTCCATACCGGAAGGAATTGGGTACCAGCAAGGAAGAAAGCAGGGTTTTTGGTATTTCCAGGCATCGAATACACCCCCTGTAATGGCAGAAAAACCAACTTTTTCTATCACACCACCATAATATCTGAATGGCATTAGGGGAATCCATAGAAAGGTAGCCCGTTGCATGTAAAACGTAAAAAGATCTTCTGGCACATAATGGTTAAAGTGTACGATTATGACGGTTATAGGTTTGATTTTAAACATCGATTTTAGAAATCGTTGGGCAAAATGACTGCCTACAACTCCCAGAAATACAAGTTCAATCGCCATGGTGGTGGGTAATTTTTCAATTAATTGAATAACTAAGCCATAATCTCTTCCATTTTCCCTGATGCCGCCCGGAATCACTACCGTTAAATTATTTTTAGTGGTTGAATGCTGCGGAGGAATGCGCTGAGGAGGAAGAATTGGAAAGGATACCAAACTGTTCCAATAGCGAAATCTTGAGAGCCATCTTTTCTGCTTTTGTCGATAACTAAAAAAGTAAATCCATTGATGCCAAATTGTTTTTAAATGATGAAATAAAGGTGCTTTGTGGATATCATACTCAAACCAAAAATGATAATTATGAATAACAAGCATTGAATTCACTGGTAATTTTTCGACGTTAAAATTTAACCATAAAGGAGATAAAGTAATCCAGACAAATAAATCAACACCAGACTGCTCTGATATCCATTGTTTTATTAACCGTTCATCTTTTTTCCTATTTTCAAAAGTGCACCAAATTACATTGGGCTGAAAACGTGATGTTTCATTGATGTATTTTATATTTTCACTATATGTTAAAATCGATATATTTTTGGCAATATGAACATAATGAGCTAAAAATAATTCTAATACTTCATGATGTAATTCAGGTTCAAAAAGGGCAATTTTAGTTACTTTTTGATAATGCATTGTATGAATTTTTCTTGCAACTGCAGGCTTGTAAAATGTAATTCAACCATTGCACGCCCTGCCTGGGACCGTTTTGATCGCTCCATCTTATTGTGCCAACAATATTCAATAGACCATGCCAAAGAAATGTCATCATTGGGCGGAACTGTCCATCCATATTTATCCATCGGTAAAACTTCAGAGATTCCCCCTGCGCTGGAACTGACGACAGAGATTCCTGTGGCTAATCCTTCAATGTTAGCAATACCAAATCCTTCATTTATAGATGGGATACAAAGCATATCACATTGATACATAAGCTCCCGCACTTTAATAGGAGAAACTTGTCCATAAATGACGATGCTCAGTTTTGGATATTTATTTAGTAATATTTGTAGATTACCTAGTTGACTGGATGGCGTTCCCACAATATGTAAACGAAAAGAAAGATGGCTTAACCTGGTAAGAGCATTTAAGAGGACTAATAAACCTCCATTTTTATAATCACTCTTCACAAATAAAATTTCCTCCATTTCTCCTAAGTCTTTAAAGCAACGGAATTTATATGTCCAAAAGGAAAGATGAATGCCAGGATATAAACATTTTATCTTATCCGATTTGATTCCATAGACATGTATTGCCATATTCCTTAAAGACTGCGAACAGGTAAAAATACCGTCCGCCAGTTTCATCGTACCATATTCCGCTAAGGTGTGCAAACATTCCATCAAAAAGCTAAGCTTCCATTTATTAACATTAGAAGATAAACTCATGTATGCATAATCGTTACAAAAGCCCCAAATCTGGACAGGCGAAGATCGCCACCACAGGGCCGAAAAAAATCCTAATAAAGCATCATTAAACAACAAATAATCAAAAGGATAATCTTTATAAATTTCAACGGCCTTTTGGTAATAGCGCCACATTCTTATCCATTTTCCCCATGCGTGAAAAACTCTATTTATCTTGATATCTATGAAATAGGCATTGGGCGGAGTATCAAATTCAAAAGATTCTGACACCATTCTTATCTCTATGGAATATTTATTTGACGGTAGGTTCGCTATAATTTGAGCTGTTAACGCAGGGCCATGCGTTATGGGAGAATAAGTAGGAGAAAAATATAATATTTTCATTGTTTAATCAGCCAGCTAAGTATTCGAGGATTTCTAATA
>JBMLQR010000344.1:2312-4870 GCA_049241465.1 Saprospiraceae bacterium
AAAATTCTATTTTCAGCATGCCTCCAAATAATTACCAGGGGATCTTTACTTTTTGAGGGTAACAATGCTAAGGTAGAAGTAATGCGCAGCAACCAATCTGTATCTTGACAATAGTGGTAATCCGGGTCAAAAAAGCCAATGTTTAAAATACTTTTTCTGCGGATTAATAATCCGGATAGCAAGAAATATTTTCCTGAACAACCCAAAAAATTAGAAAACAATCTGGTGTTAAGTTCACCTATATCTCCAATAATTTCCTTTTCGTTACTCATTTTTTGATGATTTTCCTTTGCCGATACACCTTCATATTTCACCTGAACAGGCGAATAAATACCTTCAATCTCTTTATTTTCCATAAGTTGAAAGACATTTTCATAAAATCTTCCAGGTAAAAATTCGTCATCTGCATCAAGGAAGGAGACCAAAGGAGAAGTGACCCATTCCAAGCCTACATTTCTTGCCGCAGAAACCCCTTTATTGTCGTCCAGACTACGTAAATCCAGTTTTATGGTCCCGTTTGGAAAAAAATAAGTAGTCCGAAAAAAGGCAATAATAGAAAGACTATCGTCTGTAGAAGCATCATTTACGATAATTAACTGGCTGACAAAAAATTGATTAAGCACAGATTTTATGGCTCTGGCTAGTGTTTTTTCAGCATTGTACACGGGGATGATGACACTTACCATTTATGGACTTATTAACACCATTTTACCCATAAGATGCTGATTTAACCATGCAAGTTTATAGATATAAACACCATTGGCGAGTGCATCTCCGAAAGTATCTTTACCGTCCCAACCACCTGTTGTCAAATGAGTACCAACATGAAAACTACCTACATCTTCATTACTTAACTGCCGGACCAATAATCCTGTCATCGAAAAAATTTGAATATTGTATTGAAGAATGTCAACACCAGCACTCAAAGAATAATGAAATCTGGTCCAGGTAGAGAATGGATTTGGATAGTTAACAAAACGAGTAAATTTTTGCGGCTTCGCCACTTCAAAAATCCAGGTTTCACTATACTTGTCCATACTTAATTGAATTTTATAAGTTCCCTCTTCGCTAAAAAAGGGCTGCCAAAAGAGGCTAATTTTGTGCCTGTTGTCTATAGACTCAATATCCATTTTCACTCCTTCATAATCCCAAACAATCGGTTTTACCAATCCATTTGGAAGGGTTAAAAAAGCTATAATTTCAGGTGAATCAACTTTTTCCACCCCCTTAATACTCATAATGATACCTTCGATAATACATTCCGGTCTTTGGGAAACAAAGGTTCCTTGTTGAGGTATTTCGCCGTCCAATTGAAGGGAAAGGGATATTTTATATTTGTTGGGCAGCTTAATACCTTTAACTTTTCCTTTATTATTTTTAGGATGAAAATCATTACCTGGTAATCCCCACTGCCAGGCTACATCTATCTCCCCATCTAAACCTGCCAGCGATAACTGCCAGGGAATCTTAAGCGTTTCAAAAGGGAGCAGAGGGCTAAAAGCCAAGGTATTATCCGAAATCACGGTATTTCCTTGCTCTATTTTATAGGAAAGTCTGAGCGAATCGGTAGTAAAGGAACTTAAGTTTTCCAGCTGCCAATAGGCTAAAAATTCTGAAGTAATAAGGGTGGAATCATACGATATATTGGGGATCAAGCTGACTTTAACCTCTGGCAAAGGATTGAACACCGCTTGAATTTTATTCAAACTCAAGGGTGTTCGTATCAAGCGATTAGTAATGTTAAATTTGACTTGTAGGAAAGGCCAACTCGTTTTATTAAGTTGGCCTATTGAGATACCTAGTTTCACAGCCAATATGCTATCTATTTCACTTAAGAAAAAATCGTTTGTATTAACTTTCCATTGTTTAAACCCTTGAGAGATTGCCTTTTTCTCGAACAGAACGGGTTTAAAATGAGGAAAAGAGGGATTAAAACCAGATATGACTATATCTACTGTGTCAAAAATGCCCACTTCTTCCTCAAAATCTATTTGTAATTCCTTCCACGAAAGAGCCGGACCCAGTAAAGGGCTGGTAAAAGAACCTTTATGCCAAACTTTTGAAGGGTTACATTGGGCGTAAATAATATCATTGGCAAAAAGGGCCATAGATTCGTCCAGTTTACCAAAGCCCTTCCTAAAGTGAAAAATGTATGGAACAGCTCCCCTTTCCTTCAATTCCCTGACTTTAGTGGCACCAAATTTTTCTAACACGGAAAATAAATCTTTTCCATATTCAAGGGCATCTGCTTCCCAATACTCAGGTCGATAATCACCATTTTCCCTTTCCTGAGCAGAATAAACAGAAACATAGGCACCAGTAGGAATGCCCTTTTCAAGAAAAGAGATAAGTCCCTGACGACCTTCCGCATTCCGGGTATCAAATACCCAGGCATTCATAGCATTACCATTACTTTTAGCATGAAATAACCCGCCCGGTGGATTTTTTATCCAATGACCTTCCATGGTATCCCAAACCATCACCTGAATAGCCGCTGGCAACAACCAGGGCCAGGGTGATCCTATGGGTTGACCATTATGAATAAATGAGGGAGGGTT
>JBMLQR010000345.1:0-2041 GCA_049241465.1 Saprospiraceae bacterium
ATGAAAGCCGTTGGATTGCCAAAAGCAGATGAGTATATAAGGGAATCAGAGAGAACAGGATGGGAATTACCAAAGGGGTAAATTAATTAGAAATGTAATTGCCGTTTTTAAGAATAAGGCAGGAAGGGATGAAAAACTGTTTGATATTAGAAGGTTTTGCCTTTTTTATGCTTTACCCGGAAAATAGTTCAATCATTACCAATGATTCAGTGCGGCAGCCTGTCGCACTCAAAAAGAATATTGATATCCGTCCATCCAAGTACATCATTTATAATTTATGAAAATTATTATTGAAGTAACTCTGATAGTTTATTGATGGTGTGAATCCTAATTTTGTTCAGGATATTGCCAAAACCCTTCGGAATCAATGTTGACATAAAAATATTGCATGACCTGACTTCGCCATTGCGATACCCATTTTAAATTTTCTCGATACTTTGCCAATATTTTTCGTTATAAAAGTAGTTTGAGTTGGTTGTGTTGTTTGGTTAAAAGTAGCGTGTGATAAATAGATTTGTTTTGTAAAGTCATTTTTAACTTAGGTGTTAAGATTGTTTTGGCGATGCCCAGCGCTTTATCAGCACTTATATCGATACCTGAAAGGTTTAATATCCTGTCGAGTTGCTAATAACAACAACGCTTATGCTTCCAGACCGATTTTTTTACGTGATAAAAACATCCCATAAAAATAATGATTTTTAGTCTTGCGATACCCACTTTGGTATCAAAAAAATTATAACACATTTATAATCAGCGAAATAAAAACATCAAGCTTTCATCTAAAATATAGAAACATAAATGGAGGCTATCTCCCCCTTTTGTCAGTTTAGATTTTTTCTGAAAAATGCAATGGTCTTCTCCCAAGCTTCTTTTGCTGCAGTTTCGTCGTAGCGAGGGGTAGTATTGTTATGGAATCCATGATTGACTCCTGGAAAGTTAATCATCTGGTAGTTTTTACCCTGGGCTTTTAAGGCTGCTTCATAAGCAGGCCAGCCCGCATTCACCCGCGAATCCAGTTCCGCATAAATGACCAAGAGCGGTGCTTTAATCTGTGCTACATCAGCAGCTTCTGGCTGTCCGCCGTAATAAGGCACGGCTGCCTTCAAGTCAGGGATTCGGACGGCCATCATGTTAGAGATCCAACCGCCAAAGCAAAAACCAACCACGCCTACATTCCCGTTGCAGTTGGGATGGTTTTTCAGGAATTCAAATGCTGCAATAAAGTCTTCGAGCATTTCTTCGCGGGTACGTTTGGCCTGCATGGCCCGACCTTCATCATCATTGCCAGGGTAGCCACCCAAGGGAGTCAGGGCATCAGGAGCAAGGGAAATAAATCCATCTACAGCACATCTTCTGCCCACATCTTCAATGTAGGGGTTGAGCCCCCTGTTTTCGTGGACCACTACGATACCGGGAAACTTTCCATTTCCGACAGGAGTGGAGAGTAGTCCTTTGATTTGTCCTCCACCTTTTGGGGAAGGATACATTAGGTATTCAGAACCTTGAAGTCGTTCGTCGTCTGAAGAAACGGTCCAGGTGCTGTGGTAGTCTGGCGTCATACTGCTTAGCAAGGCCGCAACGGTAATGCCACCGACAGCATAGATGGATAACTTCTCGATGAAGGTTCGTCGATCCAACTTGTTGTGGCAGTAGTAGTCGTAGAGGTCAAAGACCTCTTGCGGGATATCGGCTTTGTTGAGTTTTTCCATGGTCTGCTTGAATAGTAGGTTAAGATAAGAATAAAATGGTTAAGAAGATGAAGGATCCATATTTTAATGGGGGAATTAATTAATATATGGTATTAAAAAACCGAATTAAATTTATTATAACTAAAAAAATATAAGACACAAAATAGAAAGCACAGAATCTATAAAACAATAAATTATTGATATCTAATTGTTTAGAATAGGATGGGAATTACCGGCATAGATAATTCCCATCCAAACCAATTAAGAAATTGAAGAAATATCAATGGGTAATTTGCGAAGTCTGATGCCTGTTGCGGCAAATATGGCATTGCCTAAGGCGGGAGCGACTGGCG
>JBMLQR010000346.1:0-2503 GCA_049241465.1 Saprospiraceae bacterium
TGGTGTTGGATTCAAAATACAATCTAATTTCACAATTCCTTAATCCTCATTGCATCGAAAGTCCAATAATTGTTCAATAATGAGCCTTTTTTATCATTTTATTTTGCTGATAATCAGCTTTTCAGCAAATCAGAAACATTAATTATTTAACATTTATAAATAATTCTAGAAAAATCAAAATCTGATATCTTACCATTATTTTTTTTCATTTTAAACAACTTTATTATATTTAAAAAAGCTGAATTTTATTTTATACTGAACCATTAAATATATTGGTATGCATTATTCATACTCATGGTCAGTAATTTTTATCTTAATTTATGGCTCTCATAAAAAAGTTTGAAAAAATTTATTTTGTTATTTGATATTTATGTAATATTTTTTTTAACTTTAAACGACAAAAAAAAATTAATTCAGTTGGAGCGGGGATTAGGAAATGAATGGACATAAGGATTTTTAATTATAAAGTCTAAATATTGAAACCCATTTTTTAACAAAAAAAAGTCATGATGAAGAAGTTAACGTTCTTTTTTGTCCTACTCCTCTACAAAGGTTTATTTGCTCAAACAACTGGATTTAAAGCAATTCCAGGAGAATTTATTGTGAAAATTAAAGAGACAAGTATCAAGCCTGTCATTCTACAGGTTCGCGATGGTTCCACAGATCGGGAAGCAAATTTCAAACTTTCATCCTCCGTTCGTACTCGCATCGAAGGGCAGCTCGCAGAAATCTCCAAACGTAATGGTGTTTCCCAGCCAGCGGCCGTTTTTACTGACGCTACTGTTGCTATGCTATTCCGCAATCTTTCTGACGACTTGGCTAAAAGAATATCCCAGGATCCAGACGTTGAATTAGTTACACCCAATTTTAGTTACCAATTGCCATTCTTACCTATTGAATTTCCAAAAATTTCTACCCAAGAAACAACCTGTGCAGTAAAATCTGCAGGTGGTCCTATTGATGGTTCAGCTAAAAGTACCTGGATATGGATTCTGGATACCGGCATTGACCTCGACCATCCAGATCTCAATGTACAGACATCCGCGGTTTTTGCCAAGTCTTTCATTCCTGGTGAAACGGTAGATGACGGACATGGTCATGGAACCCATGTTGCAGGTATTGCTGCTGCCAAAAACAACCTGTTTGGTGTGGTTGGGGTATCAGCAGGTGCCAGAGTTGTACCGGTAAAAGTATTGAATAATGCAGCAGGTAGTGGCAGTTTTGCTGGTCTGCTTAGCGGATTAAATCATGTAGCCATGTATGATATCCGAGGGGATGTCGTTAATATGAGCCTAGGAGGATACCCTTTCACCAACTGTGAAAACTCCAATACAGCTCTTCGCGATGCCATTCGTAACCTGGGTAATTCCGGTACATTTGTCGTTATGGCAGCCGGTAATAACGGTGATTGTGCCGGATCAAGCAAGAATCTACCTGGATGTATCAATGGAAATAACGTTTTTACCGTCGCCTCCATGACTTGTGAAAAAACTTGCTCCAGTTTCTCTAACTGGGGAAACCCCTCAGTGGACTGGGTAGCCGTAGGATCCAATGTCTATTCTACCTATAAAAATGGTGTCTATGCCACTATGAGTGGCACCTCTATGGCTTCTCCAGTCGTAGCAGGTATCATCCATGCGCGTGGAGGGGCACCTGTAAGTGCAGGTACAATTACCTGTTGTAATGGTGCTTACCGCATAGCAGTTCGTTAACCAATAGAAAAAAAAGCGGAGAGTTGCCTTGAAAATCAACCCTCCGCTTTTATTCTTTCCTCAGTGAATGAATATCATTTCAGGAAAGTATCTAAAATAATCATTAATGAAAGCCTCCTTCCTTCTAATCATTTCTTTCTTCGCTATTTACCTGAGCGCTCAAAAAGATGTCTCAACAGATTCCTTGAAATGGGAAATACTAATCAGCGGCAATCAATGCCTGATTGAATATGCAGAAAATAAGGTACTTAAAACCCCAGAGGAATTTCAAACACTTTGGAACCGTGCTTTCTCCAAAATGGATGTGCCCCCAGATAAACCGCAGGTAGATTTTAAAAAATATCACGTGGCCGCTATATTTTTGGGATGGAAAAATAAAGGGGGCTACATCATTGACATTGAAGATATTAAGCCAAAAAAAGAAGAAGTAGTTATTTATTTTTTGGAGAAAGAACCTGGTTCAACCTGTATGTCAGCAGCCGTAGTTGATTTTCCTTTCCTACTGGTAAAAATACCTGTCGGGGAAATTGATGATTATAGCTTCGTTCATAAAAAACTTACTTATAAGTGTCCCTGATTACGGGTAGGTAATAGCAAATATGATAAAATGAAGCAAGTCACAGCAGTTTATCTTAGCGTTTTCTCTGAGGATTGACCTTACCTTCTAAATACGAATGCACTTAAAGTTTAGACCCCGACATTTATAGGAACACTCAATTTACACGAAACTTCCTCCGCTGAATAGATGAATTTTTAGATTTTAACTAAAGTTTCGGAGTTGCTAAAAATAT
>JBMLQR010000347.1:0-27478 GCA_049241465.1 Saprospiraceae bacterium
AAATACTTAGCTTTCGAATTTTCATCATAAGTTATTGATTTTGTTAATTAGTTTAAAAAAATAAAATAGCAAGTTATAGTTTGTCTTTTTTTGCAATGTCGATTTTTTGACCACCAAATTTAATACGGATTTTTTGATTTTCACGCATGTTATAATTTCGAATACTAAGATATACTTTTTAAAAAAAATTACAAACACTTACTCACTAAAATTAATCCGAAATATTGTTTAAGTTTATTTATCTTAAATATTTTATTTTTTAAAATATGGAGCTTAAGAAAAAACCAGGCCAAGAAATTGTATCAGTATAGAAATCTCCTTTGCCGAAGGCATTGGCGAAATTGCACGAGGAATAATTATTGGTTATATTTTGTAAGCTTTCAAGGAAATTGGTATGTATTGGAATCCTTCAGATGAATCGAAAATGTTTTAAAAAATTATTGGTTTTATCTCTCTGTGAAGGAAGTGTATTTCAAAGGTTAATATTTATGTATGCATAAAAAAAGAGTCCTCAATTTTTATTGAGAACTCTCTAAGTAGACCCACTAGGACTCGAACCTAGAATGACGGTACCAAAAACCGGAGTGTTACCATTACACCATGGGTCTATACCACTTTTTGTAAAGCGATGCAAAAATAAGCAACGAATCGCTATAAAACAAGTACCTTTCAAAAAATGTTTTATTTTTCTTTATTTCCTCCACAGAAATCAGTAATTTTCAGATTATTACTGAAAAATTTTCAAGCTCATTTTATCATGAAAAGAATATTTATTCCCGTTGTATTTGTATTATTTGCCCTATCTGCCTTCGCTCAGAATGCTACAAGTAGTCTAACCAGTTTTAATTCGTTAGTGAAAAATGCGTCCAAACAAGAAGGTTTTTTTACTTTTTATCATGACGATGCCGCAGGTAAAATATGGCTTAGTGTGCCAGTCAGTTTTTTAAACAAAGAATTTCTGTATGTTAATTCTTTACCAGCCGGAGTGGGCTCCAACGATATTGGTCTCGATAGGAATCAGTTAGGGAATACCAGAATAGTCTATTTTACAAGGAATGGGCAAAAATTATTAATGGTGCAACCCAATTATGACTATCGCGCAGTTAGTTCTGATGCAGCAGAAAAGGCTTCCGTTCGCGATGCTTTCGCTTCATCAGCTATCGCAGGATTTAAAGTTGAAGCGGAAGAAGATGGAAAGTTACTCATAGACTTGACTCCTTTTCTGCTGAGAGATGCTCACAGTGTGGCCGCTAAATTGAAAAGAGCTAACCAGGGAATCTATAAGGAAGATATCTCCCGTTCTATGCTTTATCCTGAACGGATTAAAAATTTCCCTAAAAATACAGAATTTGAAGCCATCATTACTTTTGCAGGGGAAGCTACTGGCAACTATATCCGTTCGGTAACACCTTCACCCGATGCAATTACCGTTAGAATGCATCATTCATTTATCGAGTTGCCTGATAATGATTTTAAACCGAGGATTTCTGATCCACGTGCTGGTTATTTCACTACAGATTATATGGATTATGCCACTCCCATTTCCTCTCCAATCATGAAAAGGCTTATTAACAGGCATCGATTGGTAAAGAAAAATCCAGGCGCTGAAAAAAGTGAAGCGGTTGAACCTATCATATATTATCTGGATAGTGGCACCCCGGAACCCATTCGTTCTGCCTTGCTCGAAGGCGCTCGTTGGTGGAATGAGGCTTTTGAAGCTGCTGGTTTCATCAATGCTTTTCAGGTTTATGTTCTACCCGCCGACGTAGATCCGATGGATGTTCGATATAATGTTATAAATTGGGTACACCGTTCTACCCGGGGCTGGTCTTATGGTAGCTCCGTGACAGATCCCAGAACGGGTGAAATTATAAAGGGGCATGTTGCCTTAGGGAGTCTTCGGGTTCGTCAGGACTTCATGATTGCTCAAGGTATGCTGGAGTCTTATCAGGATGGTTCTAATCCTGATCCCCGTTTACTGGAAATGGCTTTGTCTCGTTTGCGCCAATTAGCTGCTCATGAAGTAGGTCATACCCTGGGGGTTGCCCATAATTTTGCCGCTAGCATTAACAATAATTCGTCCGTTATGGATTATCCTCATCCTTTGTTTCAATTGACAAAAGAAGGGAAACTGGACTTCAGTAAAGTATATGACAAAGGAATAGGGGAGTGGGATAAAATGGCCATCAGGTATGGTTATGCCGAGTTTTCACAGGACGAAAAGGGAAATCTATTAAAAATATTACAGGAAACCAGAGATAAAGGTCTTCACTATTTAACAGATCAGGATGCCAGACCCATGGGTAGTGCTCATCCTCTAAATCACATGTGGGATAATGGGGCTTCTCCCATAGACGAATTAATAAGAATTTCTTCGGTACGGGAAAAGGCTTTACAATCGTTTGGTGAAAAAACGATTCCTAAGGAAGCACCTATGGCCTCTTTGGAAAATGTGCTGGTTCCTCTTTATTTGAGCCACAGATATCAGGTTGAAGCTGTGGCAAAAATGGTTGGAGGTGTATATTATTCTTATGCGGGTAATGGAGACGGTCAAGTGACTAATAAAATGATTGAAGACGAGGTCCAACGAAAGGCCTTTACTGCGCTTCTAAATACGCTTCAGCCAGCTTTTTTAAGCATTCCGGAAAGAATTATCCAACTCATACCACCTCAACCACCTGGATATGAGAGAGATAGAGAATTATTTAAAATCTATACTGGAAATACTTTCGATCCCTTGGCGGCGGCTGAAGCTTCAGCAGAACATACCCTGAAGTTTTTACTGGCTCCTGAACGTTTAGCTCGAATGGTTGAACAATCGGCGCGTAGCAATGCCGCAAGACTTTCTGTGAATGAATTATTTTCAACGCTTTTAAATAAAGCTACACAATGGAATTCATTACCGGCTTTCGAACAAGAAGTTGGACGTATTGTCCATAAAAGAATGGTAAATCATTTGCTAAATATTGCAGGTGATAAAAATATCATGCAACAGGTTTCTGCTATCGCTTTAGATGAAATCAGGAAATTGGAAACAAAATTACTGGCTAACTTGCCCTATTCGCCTGCACAGAGAGCGCACATCAATTACATTTTACAACGAATTAAAATTTTTAAAGAAAATCCAGCAGATTTTTCCATACCTCCTGCTCCTTCTTTGCCCGATGGAGCTCCTATTGGTTGCGAATGACATTGAAAAATGACATTTAATAATTGGTCAAAACCTGCTCTGAATTGGTTTGAAAAAAATCATTGGCGTCCGCAAGTGTTTCAGTTGGAGGCTTGGCAAGCTATATATAATAGTTATTCAGGTTTACTTTCCGCCCCAACCGGGACGGGAAAGACTTATGCTTTGTTAGTTCCTTTTCTTCTGAAAGGATTGTCTGAGAGTAATAAAAATTCAGCAGAAGGCCTTCAACTTATCTGGATTACTCCTATCAGAGCGCTGGCAAAGGAAATTGAGTTGTCAGCTCAACGGGCGGTGGAAGGGCTCGGATTAAATTGGCAGATTGGTATTAGGACGGGCGATACGGCTCAGAATATTCGAAAGCAACAACTAAAAAGTTTCCCACAAATTCTTATTACTACCCCTGAAAGCCTGCATCTGCTGATAACCAATCCTTCGTATCCTCAAATTTTTAAACATTTGAAAGGTATCGTTGTAGATGAATGGCATGAAATGGTAGGCTCTAAACGGGGCGTTCAAATGCAACTTGCCCTGGCCTTGCTTTCGTCGCTGGCTCCAAAATTACAGGTATGGGGTATTTCAGCGACTATAGGCAATATTGACGAAGCTGCTGATGTGCTTCTTGGTACTTATACGGTTGCTGAGAAAAGAAAATGGATAAAGTCGGACATTGAAAAAAAAATAGTTGTCCACACTATTATTCCTGAAAAAGTGGCTTCATATCCCTGGGCAGGCCATTTAGGCATTAAAATGGCCGATAAATTGATTCCGCTTATTTTATCCAGTAACAGTACGCTCATTTTTACAAATACACGGGCCCAATGCGAAATTTGGTACAGGCATTTATTAGAAATTATACCTTCTCTGGCAGGTCAACTGGCCATGCACCACGGCTCAATGAGCAGAGAAATTCGCGATTGGGTTGAAAATGCCCTCTATCAGGGTACTTTAAAAGCAGTGGTATGTACTTCAAGTCTTGATCTCGGTGTCGATTTTCGTCCCGTTGATACTATCATTCAGATAGGCAGCCCAAAGGGAATAGCTCGTTTTTTACAGCGCGCCGGTAGAAGTGGTCATCAACCTGGCGGATTAAGTCAAATCTATTTTTTACCCACCCATGCTTTGGAAATGCTGGAAGCCGCTGCTTTAAGGGAAGCCGTAGCTGAAAATAAGGTGGAAGCAAGGATTCCTCCCATCCGATGTTTTGATGTGTTGGTCCAATACTTGATTACCAGGGCATTGGGCGTTGGATTTAAACCAGATCTTCTTTTTGAAGAGATTAAACAAACCTACGCATTCGCTTCCCTTTCTCCGGAGGAATGGCAATGGGCTCTTTTGTTTATTCGCTTTGGTGGAAATTCCTTACAAGCTTATCCCGAATATGCTAAAGTGGAGGTTCAAGATGGTATCTGGCTTGTTACAGACCGATTAGTGGCAAAAAGACATAGATTGCAAATGGGTACTATTGTGAGCGATCCCGTTTTACAGGTGAAATATTTGAAAGGTGGCTTTTTAGGAACTATTGAAGAATGGTTTATTTCTTCCCTAAAACCTGGAGAGGTGTTTTGGTTCGCCGGTCAAGCCTTGTCCTTAGTTAGAATAAAGGATATGACGGTTCAGGTTAGAAAAAGTAAAGAGCAGAAAGGTAAAATTCCCAGCTGGCAGGGTGGACGCTTACCGCTTTCAAGCGAGCTTGGAACCTTCCTTAGAAATCAAATCTATGCCCTCCATAACCATGAAAATAGTCGCGTACCTGAAATTCGAGCTTTAAAACCTTTAATTAATATTCAGACACAGACTTCTGCCATTCCACGGGAAAATGAATTTTTAATTGAATCTTTTGTAAGTAAAGAGGGGTATCATCTAACATGTTATCCGTTTGAAGGAAGATTAGTTCACGAAGGCCTCGGTGCTTTAGTAGCCTGGAGATTGTCAAAAATTAAACCTCAATCTTTCTCCATTGCTATGAATGATTATGGCATTGAATGGCTTTCTGATACCCCAATTGATGTAGATGTTAATCTTTTAAGACAGCTTTTTTCCGTGGAACAATTATTTTCACACAGCAGGGAAAGCATACATTCTACCGCATTGGCTTCACGACGATTTAGAGATATTGCAACCATTTCAGGGCTATTGTTCAAGGGCTATCCGGGTAATCATAAAAAAGATAGACACTTGCAAGCTTCAGGAACCTTGTTTTTTCAGGTTTTTCAAGACTATGAACCCGATAATCTTTTGTTACTCCAGGCTTATGAGGAAGCTCTTTTATTTCAAATGGAGGAACATAGAATGTTCGATGCTCTAAAACGGATAGAGAATCAACAGATTTTATTAAAGGTCTGCAACAAAGCAACCCCTTTTGCATTCCCTATTATGGTTGACAGATTAAGAGAGAAGTTAAGCTCAGAAAAATTGGAAGACAGAATAAAAAAAATGACCTTACTCCTTGAAAAATAGAAATGATTAGCTTCGATTTATCTATTGCAAATACGATATTAACGTTAGATGCGCGAAAAGTTATTTTTTGGGGAAACAAGGCTGCATTGTTCATTGCCGACCTTCATCTGGGAAAAATTTCCCACTTCAGAAAATCAGGTATGGCCATCCCCGCAGCGGCGGCAACGATGAATCTCGATGTTTTAGAATCACTTTTTATCGATTATGAGCCCAAAAACTGTTATTTTCTTGGAGATCTTTTTCATAGCGCCACCAATGAAGAATGGTTCGATTTCCGACGTCTTTGTCTTAAATATAATCACATTCATTTTACCTTAGTTACAGGCAATCACGATGCTAAATTGGTGAAGTATCTAAAAACCAGTGAAAATGATTGGTTGAATAGGTGCGATACCTTTGAATTATATCCATTTTTGCTTGCTCACGAACCCCTGAACCATTTTACTGATAATAGTTTAGTCGGGGAGCAAAAAAACCTTTTCAGACTATGCGGGCATTATCATCCAAAAGTTAAACTGGTAGGACTGGGTAAGCAGCAAATAAGTATGCCTTGCTTTCATTTTTCAGAAAATCAAGGCATCCTCCCTTCTTTTGGACAGTTTACGGGAGGATGCTTTATTAAAGTTAGGGAAGGTGACCGGGTGATTGGAATAATGAATGACAAAATTTATCCCATTGGTCTTTCCAGGTAATCAGATATCTATAGAATCATAAACGACGACTCTTTCCCAAAGATGTTTACATTCATCGATAAAGGCTAAGTGAAGTGGGTCAATCTGATAGGCATCTTGAGCTTCCGACGTATCAAAAAATATACACAATGATATATCGTAAGAACTATCTATGACCGGACGATCAGTAACGGCAGGAATGCCTATATGAAAGCCGGTAATATCAGCAATGGCACGTAATTTTTCTAGTCCGGCGACTAATTTTGCCTGATCTTCCTGGTTTTTAGCATTTTTAAGCCAAAAAAATACGTGGTGGATAAAAGATTGGTGTCGTGACATGATAATTAGATTTTAGTTGTTCATTCAAATGTAAACAATTGTTTTTAAAAATGAAATTTCATTCACTTAATGCAAAAAAACAGGTCTTATGTCAAGTATTAAACGCCTAATTTTTTATCTTTAGTAAGCTAACATATTAAATGAACAATTATGAATGTACTTTCCACCTTAGACTGGTTAATAATACTGGGTTATTTTACTTTGATATTGGGTATTGCCTGGTTAGTAATAAAAAATAAAAAAGATACCTCTGATGATTATTTCCTTGCCGGTCGTAATTTAGGATGGTTTATCGTTGGTGCTTCCATTTTTGCCTCAAACATTGGTTCTGAACATATTGTAGGGTTGGCCGGATCAGGAGCTACCGATGGTGTCGCTATGGCACATTATGAATTACATGCCTGGTGTCTTTTGGTTTTGGGATGGGTTTTAGCTCCATTTTATATGAGATCGAAGGTTTTTACCATGCCTGAATTTTTAGAAAGACGTTTTTCACCTGTCTCACGATATGTTCTGTCCATTATCTCATTGGTTGCTTATGTGCTGACAAAAGTAGCTGTTGGCATTTTTGCCGGAGGTATTGTCTTTGGCGTCTTACTTCCCGAAGTAAATTTTATGGGTTTGAATAGCTTTTGGATTGGTTCAATTTTGGTTATTGTGTTGACCGGTCTTTATACCATTGTTGGCGGATTAAGGGCTGTGGCCTATACGGAGGCCATTCAAACGGTCATATTAATCATTGGCTCCCTTTTAGTGACTGTTTATGGACTGGATGCTTTAGGTGGTTGGGGAGAATTAAAAAAAATAACTGGTTCTGAGATGTTTAATTTATGGAAACCTCTGGTTCCTGATGGTTTGACGGGAACCTGGGCACCGGTAAAAACAGAAACGCATCTAGCCTGGTATTTTAATAGTAATTATCCATGGCTAAGTATGTTGTTTTGTGCTCCTATCATTGGATTATGGTATTGGTGTACAGATCAATACATAGTTCAACGGATGTTAGGTGCCGCTAGTTTGACGGAAGCCAGGCGGGGAACTATTGCTGCTGCTTTCCTTAAGCTTTTGCCTGTTTTTATTTTCATTATTCCTGGTATTATCAGTTTTGCATTGGCTGCAAGTGGTAAAATGCCCGTTATTGGTCAGGCTTTATTAGATGAAAATGGGGTCTTGGTTAAAGCAAATGCCCAACAAGCTTTTCCTTTACTGGTCGCTCATATTTTGCCTTCTGGCATCAGGGGGATAGTGGTTGCCGGCTTGTTAGCCGCATTAATGAGTTCCCTGGCAGGGGTTTTTAATGCCTCTTCCACTTTATTTACCATGGATTTATATTCAAAATTTAAACCTGGTGCTTCTGAAAAAACCTTAGTGAGGGTCGGACAAATAGCTACCGCAGTAATGGTAGTTATTGGGTTATTATGGATTCCTGTCATTCAAGGTAGTAGAGGACTTTATGATTATCTGCAAAGTGTTCAGGGCTATTTGGCTCCTCCCATTTTTGTGGTCTTCTTTTTTGGCATTTTTAATAAAAGAATGAATGCTCAAGGGGCTTTGGCCGCACTTGTTGTAGGATTTATAATGGGATTATTTCGCCTGGCTGTTGATACGCCAGTCATGTTATATGAAGGTTTTTCCTACGCTTCCGGTTCTTTTTTATGGATTGTTAATAATTTTTTCTTTCAATATTATAGTCTGCTTATTTTAATCGTTAGTGGGTTGGTTATGGTTGTGGTAAGTTATGCCACGCCCGCGCCGGATTATGCTTCCTTCGCAGGATTAACCATGGATACCGTCAACGAGGAACAAGAATTGGAAACGCGTTCCAGTTATAATAAAATGGATATATTCGCCACTTTGTTGGTTCTGGTACTTATTTTAGGGGCATATTTATATTTCAATGGCTGATTTTGATTATCCATTATATTTTTAAACCATTAACTGAACAAAAATGAAACAATATATCTGGACATTATGCTGCATTTCAATCTTAATGAATTGGGGATGTCAGTCAAACACAAACAAGGAAAATACCATGAGTAAACTTTCGGTCAGTTCAACATCCTTTGGCAATACGCCGGAGGGAGAAGCACAACTCTTTACATTAAAAAATACAAACGGTTTAGAGGTGGATATCTCTACCTTTGGTGGTACCATTACCAGATGGTCAGCGCCTGATAAAGACGGAAATTTTGATGACGTTATTTTAGGCTTTAATGATTTGTCATCCTATCAGGGGACACATCCTTACTTCGGATCTTTAGTCGGCCGTTATGCCAATAGAATTGCTTTGGGGAAATTTATCCTGGAAGGTAAATCCTATTCTTTAGCCATTAACAATCCACCTAATGCTTTACACGGAGGCCCGTTAGGGTTCCATAAAAAATTATGGAGCGCTAAATCATTGGAAGAAAAGGATGCCGTTGGGGTTGTATTAACACTTAATAGCCCTGATATGGAGGAAGGATATCCAGGAAATTTACAAGTGGAAGTCACTTACAGGTTAAATGATAAAAATGAACTTTCTATCGATTATAAAGCGACCACGGATAAAACGACCGTAGTCAATCTTACAAATCACGCCTATTTTAATCTGAAAGGCGAGGGGAATGGCGATATTTTAGATCATCAGTTAAAAATATTTGCCAATCAGTTCACCCCGGTGGATAGCACTTTAATCCCATTGGAAAATCATGCAGATGTTGCTAATACCCCTTTTGATTTTAGAGAATGGCATCTTATCGGCGAAAGGGTCAATGCTGAATTTGATCAAATAATAAGAGGAAAGGGCTACGATCATAATTTTGTATTAAATAAAAATGGCGATGAACTTTCCGTTGCCGCTCAGGTTTGGGAAGCTTCAAGTGGTCGTTTGTTGGAAGTGAAAACTACACAACCTGGTATGCAATTTTATTGTGGAAATTTTCTGGATGGTAGTTTAACAGGTAAAAAAGGGAATAAATACGCTTTTAGAAATGGATTTTGTCTTGAAACCCAACACTTTCCTGATTCCCCAAATCATCCAACTTTCCCTACAACGGTGTTAAAACCAGGAGAAACATTTCAAAGTAAAACCATCTATTCTTTACAAGTCAGCAATGTAAAACCATGAAAAATAGGAGAGAATTTTTAAAGCAATCCGCTGCAATCGCTGGGTTTGCCTGGTTAAATCCATTGATGAGTCATTTTTCATTTGCTGGAAATATGACAATGATAAGAGGGAATGTTGGCTATTATACCGAAAGAGGAGGTACCATTGGTTGTTATCTGACCGAAGATCAGTCTGTGGTTATTGATACCCAGTTTCCTGAACAAGCGGCTAATATGTTGGCGGAGATACGTAAAGTGAATGCCAATAAAATAAATTTGCTAATTAATACCCATCATCACGGGGATCATACTGCCGGAAATATTGTTTTTAAGGATGTGGTTGACAAGGTGGTCTCGCATGAAAATTGTCGGATTAATTTAGAAAAAACGGCGCTTGCTCAAAATGCCTTAGATAAAAATCTGCTCGCCGACACGGTGGTCACAGATAAGGCATCATTCAAACTAGCTAAGGAGTCCGTCGAATGCCGTTACTTTGGTAGAGGACACACCAATGGAGATATTGTGGTGCATTTTGAAAATGCAAACATTGCTCACTTAGGAGATTTGGTTTTCAACCGTAGATTTCCATTTATTGATGTTCCCGGAGGTGCTTCCATTGATCAATGGATAGAAACCCTTGAGAAAATAAGGAAGTATTACGATAAAGATACCATCTTTATTTGTGGTCATGCAAATGAAAAATATCCGGTTCAAATCAATAAATCTGATATTAGAGCTATGCAAAATTATCTGGATAAATTACGCATTTATATAAAGCAGCAAGTAAAAGATGGCTTAACGGAAGAAGCAGTGATTGCCAAAACTACCATTATCCCTGGTGCTGAAGAATGGACTGGTGATGGTGTTGTGCGATCTATCAAAGCAGGATTTGCAGAGTATAAAACGATGTAAAGTGGAAGGTGTTTTGACATAATGTTAAAACACCTTCTATTTTTTAGTTCTTTAAGAAAGATATTAATTCGTCTAGTGAATAACTTTTCTGTTCGCCCGTCTCAAGATTTTTCAACATAAACTGATTATTTTCCATTTCCGTTTCTCCCGCTATGGCGATGAAAGGAATATTATTATCGGACGCGTATTTAATTTGTTTTTTCAGTTTCGTCGGATCAGGATATATGTCGGAACAAATGCCATTTTCTCTAACCTTTGCAAGGGCTTTAAAGGCATAAAGATGGGAAGGTTCGTCAAAAGCGACAAAAAGAACCTTAATGCGTTCTGAAAATTGGGTTGGGAACAGTTGTAAAGTTTCCATTACATCATAAATTCTCTCTGCACCAAAGGAAATACCAACGCCAGGCATATTCGGCAAGCCAAATATTTCTGTTAGATTGGCATATCTTCCTCCGCCACCAATACTTCCCATTTCGACCGTTGTCGCTTTTACTTCAAAAATACAACCTGTGTAATATCCTAAGCCTCTGGCTAAAAGGGGAGAAAAAATGATTTTATTTGTCGGATTAAAAGCGGACAAATAGCGCCAAAAGGTATCCAGTTCATTAATACCAAGTTGACCTGTTTCACTTTTCTCAAGTAAGTTTCTATAAAATTCAAGGTCATTATTACCGAGAACATCAATTAATTTGCCCGCAACTTCCTCTGAAATTCCTCTCTGAATCATCTCTTTAGCTACACCATCCGGGCCAATTTTGTCCCATTTGTCGATAGCCATGGTCATGGCTGTAAAATGACTGGAAATGCCAAAGACCTCCGCAATACCGCTAAGAATTTTTCGATTATTAACTTCAATACAAACGGGAATACCTAATTTAGCAAAAACAAGATCAAATATTTGGGCTAATTCTGCTTCGTACATCAAAGAAGGGGAGCCAACAATATCAGCATCACACTGATAAAATTCCTGGTATCTACCTTTCTGAGGGCGGTCGGCGCGCCAAACAGGTTGTATCTGAAAGCGTTTGAACGGAAAATGTAGTTCATTTTGATGCATAACCACAAAACGGGCAAATGGTACCGTGAGGTCATAACGCAATCCTCGTTTTGCTGGCCCGCTTTCCTCCCCACTTACATTGGTCAAAACCTTGAAAAGTAATTTGTCACCTTCTTCACCGTACTTTCCTGTGAGCGTCGATAAATTTTCAAGCGTGGGAGTTTCTATCGGTTGGTAGCCAAAACGAATAAAAACTTCTCTTATAATGGAAAAAAGATAATTACGCTTTTGAACTTCTTTAGGTCCAAAATCACGCGTACCTTTTGGGATACTCGGTTTCATAATAAAAATTTATCTGGCAGAGGTAAATTGACGTAAGAATCGAACGTCATTTTCAAAAAGTAATCTAATGTCCTGAATACCATATAGCATCATTGCCTGACGCTCAATACCCATTCCAAAAGCAAAACCTGAATATTCTTCCGGATCAATGCCACAGTTGATTAAAACCTGAGGGTCAACCATGCCACAACCCATAATCTCTACCCAACCCGTGTATTTACAAACATTACATCCTTTACTGTCGCAAATAAAGCAAGAAACATCCATTTCAGCACTGGGTTCAGTAAAGGGGAAATAGGAAGGTCTGAGACGAATTTTTGTATGGGGACCGTACATTTCTTTGGAAAAATGTAGTAGCGTCTGTTTTAAATCGGCAAATGATACCTTTTTATCAATATATAATCCTTCAACCTGGTGAAACTGGCAGTGGGACCGTGCAGAAATAGTTTCGTTTCTATATACTCTACCCGGTGCAATGATTCTAATGGGCGGTTTTTGGGACATCATTATTCTTGCCTGAACGGAAGAGGTATGTGTTCTCAATAACATATTTGAATTATCTCTGAGATAATAGGTGTCCTGCATATCTCTGGCAGGGTGATCTGCTGGCGTATTCATGGCAGAAAAGTTATGCCAGTCGTCCTCAATTTCCCGCTCTTCCGCAACCACAAATCCCATTCTATCGAAAATTTTTATGATGCGGTTCATCGTAATTGACACAGGGTGTCGTGATCCTATGTCAACGGGTTCACCCGGAGCTGTTAAATCCAGATGTAACGAATTTCCCGATGCATTCGACGCATCAAAAATTTCTTTCTGGCTTTGAAAAACCGTCTCTGCCAGGTCTTTTACTTCATTCAAAAGTTGTCCAAATTCCTTTTTCCTTTCATTCGGTACATTACGAATTTCACCCATCAGAGGTTTGAGTATATTCTTTGTACCGATAAATCGAATACGGAATATTTCTAATGCCTCACTGTCTGTGGGTTTCCAGGAGCTTATTTCTTCCTTGAGGGCGGTAAGATTATCGAATACGTTCAGAGACATAATTTTTTGAATTGAATGTAAAGGTAGGATTTCCATTTCAAAATGGGAAGTATTTTTTAGGATTCCTATAAATGTATATCTTTAGTCCCATAATTTATGATGTTGAAAAATACGCCTTTTGTTGTAGGTTTTATTGCTTTCTTCCATGTAATAGGGATGATCTTTTCCCCCTTTTTACAATCTTTTACCTTGTTACTCCTGGGAGGTATAGCTTTATTTTACTTTTTTGTGGTAACAAAGGACAAAAAGGCCTTTTGGAATACCTATCAACGGACATTGGATTATTGGGTTTTCGGGTTCATTTTCTTAGAAGTTGCTTTAGGTATATTTGTCGCCCTTGATTGGGATTATATGTTGGAAAGGATCAGATTAAGAGTGCCATTTATTGGCTTACCCTTTGCTTTCTTTTTACTTCCTTCCTTATCTCTTATTTGGTATAGAAACTGGTGGTTGGCTGTTATTTTAGTCATAGATATAGTGGCGGTAGGGGTTATAGTTTATTATTTTAATCATCAACAAGATATTCAACTTCTATTAGAACAAGGAAAGGCCATCCCTACACCGGCTAATCATATACGATATGCCTTACTGCAGGTAGTTGCTTTTTGTGCTTCGGTTTATTGGGGTTGGTTCCATAGAGGGCATTCAAACCAATCGCGTATCAACGGTTTTTTCAAGGTTTCATCCATTTTCCTATTTGTTTTCATCCATTTTTTAGCGGTTAGAAGCGGTTTATTCTCTTTGTATCTGATTATTGTTTCAATGGGTGTTCCCTATTTGTTTAAGAAAAGGGCTTATGCGACATTGATGTTATTTTTAGCTGGCGTTATCATTTTACCTTTTTTGGGGATGAAGTTAATACCTAGTTTAAAAAAGAAAATTGAATATGTATATTACGATGTAGATATGTTCTTAAAAGGTGAGGCGACGGACCAATTGTCCGATGCTTCAAGGCTCATTTCATGGAAATTAGGATTGGAACTGTTTGTGGATAATCCTACGTTTGGCGTGGGAGCGGGAAATATCAGAATTAAGATGAATGAACTTTATAAAAGAGATTATCCAGTATTTGAAAAGAAATTAACGCCTCATAACCAGTTTATTATGGTTTTGGCTAGTTCTGGCGTAGTTGGTTTGATTCTTTTTTGCGTAGGATTTTTTATTCCCCTATTTTACGGCAAAAATTACCAGGATCCATTCATATTGGCTCTATATTTATCCTTTTTCGCCTCTTTTTGGGTGGAAGCTACTTTTGAAAATGCAATGGGTGTTGCTATTTTTCTATTTTTCACCTTATTTCATCTGAAACACAAAAAGGTAAGCTGAGAATCAACTTTTTTAGTCCTCGACTGTATTTCCTTAAACGACTAATGATGATGAATAAATTCAAATTTCTGTTATTTTTTGCTTGCAGTGGTGGTGTTTTATTTCTGCTATTGTCCAATGCGAGTGGCGCAGGAAATGCACAGGGAGCCGATAGAACAGGTTCACCTTTAGGTATTGGGACTTGTGGCTCATGTCATAGTGGCGGTAATTATTTGCCCGTTTTAAATGTTGCTATAGTTGAGGGAGATCAGCAGGTAACCCGTTATGTCCCGGGAAAACAATATCAAATAAAGGTGACCTTGGAAGGAAAAAATAATCCTCGTGAATATGGCTTTCAATTGACAGCCTTAGCAGGTGCAAACAATCAAACAGCAGGTATTTTCGGACAGGCTCCCAGCGGATTCAGACAGATATTACTTGACAACAGGCGATATATTGAGCAATCAACACCAAGTGTTGCCAACAGTTTTGTCATTCCATGGACGGCACCTGTTTCTGGTTCAGGCCCCGTTCGTTTTTATGCCGCGGGATTAATTACCAACGATAACGGAAGTACAGGTGGTGATTCTCCTGTGCACCTGACCTCACCCGTCATCCTTAGTGAGTCTATTTCATCTTTTATTTCAACTATTCCAGAACTGAAGGGTGAGGTAAAGATTTTTCCAAATCCTATTTCCTCCTTGCTTCAAATTCAGGCAAATTCCTTACCTGTTGGTAAGTTAAACTTTCAAGTATTAGATATTTTTGGCCGGGTTTGTTGGGAAATGGAAAATCATACTGTTGAGACCAATTTTACGTTAAATGTTCCAGCGAGCAATTGGTTTCCAGGTGTTTATTATTTGAAAATAACAGATAATAAGGCCATTAAAACCATTGCATTTGTAAAAAATTAATATTTTATGGCCGATTTCAAGACTTTTCCCCATTGGGATACTATCACTGAGGAGTTCATTAAAGGGCAGCGCAAGGTAGAAGATCTCAATCAATATGAACTTCTCATCGATTTAATAGCTTTTCATGAAAGATGTTATTATGTCTACCATGACGCGCTCATTTCCGACCTGAAGTTTGACCAGCTTTTTAAGTTATTGAAAGTTTTTGAGCAGTCTCATCCAGAAAGATTATTAGAACATAGTCCGACACAACGAGTAGGTAGCGATTTGTCGGAGGAGGCGCCTTCTGTGGAACATCTGAGTCCCATGCTTTCCCTTGAAAATTCCTATAATGCAGAAGATTTATTAGAATGGGATCAACAAATTAAACGCTTACTTCAGTTACCTGCAAACATGGCTATTGAATATGCCATTGAGCCTAAGTTTGATGGGGGGAGTATTGCCCTTGTGTATGAAAATGACTTGCTGGTCAGGGCGGCAACCAGGGGAAATGGTGTTTTAGGAGAGGAAATTACGGCCAATGCTAAGGCTATTCGTTCTATCCCCATGTCTGCAAAATTTAGTGACTTAGGTATTCTTAAGGCAGAATTAAGAGGGGAAGTCTTAATTAGGAAAGATGTTTTTGCCAGCCTTAATGAAAAAAGAAAAGAAGAAAATATAGCTTTTTTCAATGAAACGGGAAAGGAAAATAAAATACCCTTATTTGCCAATGCCAGGAATACTGCCACCGGTGGATTGAGGATGAAAGACCCTAAAGAGGTGGCTAAAAGGGGAATGGAAGCATTTATCTATACTTTTGGGTATGCCGTTGATGCGAATAACGAAAATGTTTTATCTAAATTTACTTCTCATCATGAAAGCATGGATATTTTGTCCAATCTTGGATTTAAAGTTCCTGGTGCAGAAAGGGAGGTTTGTAAAAATATAGAGGAAGTCATTAAGAAATGTGAAAATTGGCAAATTCAACGCGATACTTATCCTTATGAAATCGATGGCATGGTAGTGAAAGTTGATGCCAGAGATTTACAGGAAAGAGCTGGATTTACTGCACATCATCCTCGATGGGCCATTGCCTTTAAATTCAAAGCCCAACAAGCGCAAAGCGAATTATTGGATGTGGAGTATCAGGTGGGTAAAATCGGAACCATAACACCCGTTGCTAAGATAAAACCTACAGAACTTGCGGGTGTGACCATTCGCTCCATTTCACTACACAATGAGGATTTTATCACTTCAAAAGATTTGAGGATAGGCGATGCTATTCTTATTGAACGTGCTGGTGATGTTATTCCCTATATCTCAAAAAGTTTTCCAGAGCTAAGAGATGGCTCGGAAAAAATAATCCAATTCCCTGTTCACTGTCCGGTAAATCAGACGGAAACCCCCGTCTCTTTGGTAAGAGAACAAGGTGAATCAGCCTGGCGATGCCCCCAATGTGTTTGTGGAGCTCAAAATTTGCAGAGAATTATTTTTCATGTGTCCAAAGAAGCCATGGATATTGATGGTCTTGGCGCGTCTATTGTAGAAAGATTTTTTGATTTAGGATTTATTAAATCGTTACCTGATATTTATAATTTACCTTACGAGAAGTTGATTCAGTTGGATAATTTTAAGGAAAAATCAATTAATAACCTTAAAAACGCGATCGATAAGGCTAAAACTAATCCAATTCATCGATTTTTATATAGCTTAGGCATTCACCATTTAGGTAAAAAAGCTTCCAGACTCTTAGCTTATGAAATAGACAATGTATTGGAATTGGCCTCCTGGAACAAAGAGCGCTTTCTTCAAATAAAAGATATTGGTCCTGTTGTCGCGGATAATGTGATTGCGTTTTTCCAGGATCAGGCGAATATTGCCCTGTTGGAAAAACTGGAAGAACTGGGTGTTAATTTAAAGGCTACTGCTGAGGACAGACCAAAAGAGGTTAATGCGGATAGTCCGTTTAACGGAAAAACCATTTTATTTACCGGAACACTGATGGTGATGGGAAGGAAAGAGGCGCAGGAAAAGGCAGAAATGGCAGGAGCGAAAAATATAAGTGCCGTAAGTAGTAATCTTGATTTTCTTGTGGTGGGCGAAAAAGCAGGTTCGAAGCGCAAGAAAGCAGAGGAAATTCCATCTATTACCATTTTGACGGAAAATGAATTTATAGCCTTGCTAAACAGTGATACTTCACCATAGTTTACAAGGTGATAACTATAATTTATTGCATAAATCGGTCAAGATAAGGTGTCATTACGGTGGCAATAACGGCAGTGGCCATGTTTTTTGCATCGGCCCCGACCATTCCCTTTTGCAGAAAATGATCTTCTATTCGGATGAAAGACTGGAAATAGGCTATTTTCAATGCGGTCAGCATTCGCACATTAATTGGATCTTTTTTGCCCCATAGCTCCAGTTTTTCCCAGATTTGTACCTCCCAATTCAAAATATTTTTAGACGATGCGGGGTCTAGTGCCTGTGTACTGTTATACAAGAAAGCTCTTTCTTCTGCCGCCTGGAATAATTCCTGTTGATCAGGTTGTTTTCCGCCTAAATAAACCATTATGTTATTTAACAAACGGAAATCCTGCCAATCCATAGCATAGTCACATCCGCTGATAGCTGTATTTTTCACTTTAGCATCATAGAATCTATTTACAGCAGCCTGGGTTTCTTTTCTATGCGCATTAAATAACCAGCAAGGTGTAGGGATGGTATTATCGGGTGTACTGTGAATATAAAAAAGGTGTAGTATCAGCTGTTCAATATTGGGATAGGAATAAACCGCCTTAAAGTCAAAAAAAGGCATGTTGGGCGGCGATTTTGATAGTCCGGAAAAGGCACCTTTGATAGCTGCATTCATTTTTAAATCAACCTCTTTCCCCGCTCCATTTTTTAAAAAGGTCAAATAGGCGGAATATGCTTTTGCCAGCGGGTCTGAAAATTTATTGACAGCAACAAATGGATCGCTTATTTCTGGCATCCTGTCTATAATAGAAGATAATTTGTCCAAATCAACAGGTAAACCTGTTTTCACCTCATTTTTTGAGGTAAAAGACTTCATTTCCGGGAGATTTTTTAAGGCATTTTCAAAAGAAACCCGGGTGGCATCATTGTAATATCCCGATAAAACACCTGGATAGTAGTTTTCGCTTTTCAATACTTTCTGTAAAGATAAAACGGAGGTTCTTTTGAGGGTAGAGAGAATATTTGGGGTAGCTCCTATTTTAGCATCCATAGTTTTTGGAGGCCAAAAAGAAGTTGCCTCCTCCGTTATTACAGAAGGTGCGTCACCTTTTACACTCAATGCACTTATTGTACTTTGTTTAACATCGGACAGTACCTGGTTCGATTCAAATCCGCCAATGGGGAAAGTAGCCATTTCATTCAGTTCTCGGGCAAAGGCATCAGAAAAGCCCTTGCTTTTTAAAAGCTCCAGTTCTTTTCTTGCTTCTTCCAGGGTTCGGAATGGACCCGCTACTATTTTTAATACCTCTGTTTGGGGAAAGGCAAATAAAGAGGGAACGGCTTCAAATTTAGACCAATTTACCTGCTTGTTCTTTTCAATAGAGCCCAGTTGAACATAATATTTTGCAGAACCTTTGCTTACATCTTTACTGCCGAGATCAGCCTTAGTAAATCCAAGTCTTTTGATATTTGCCAAAGCTTCTTCCGCCTTTTCCCTGCTTTCAAATCCCAATAGAAAAACATCAGCACGGGTTGCGTCCGTTTTTTTTGCATGTAAAAAGCCTAAATGAGAAATTTTACTAAAATCATTGTAGGTAGGGTTTGAAAAATTTCCTACATGCACGTATAATTGAAAATTTTGCTGAGCAAAATTCACATTCATAAAAATAAAGAGACATAAAACGGCTGAAAATATTTTATTCATGATAATGGGGGCTAATCGCAGGAAAGTTTGAACCTTTAGTTCAGTGAAAATTGCATTAACTTTTCCGCAGTATGATAAAACATTAACTCTGACACAAATGGATGCATGTAATCTGCTAAGGGCATATTGGCAATGATTTCCATTACTTCAAACTCCGATTGAGCTTCAACAACCACCCATAAAACAGACCGATCCATAGACAGAGCATAAGAACGAATTTTGCCGACGGCCAATAATTCGTCGATATGCAAGCGCTGACTTGGTATTAAAGCGATGAAATCATCATCAAATTCCTCTGGCAATTCAAATTCTACCATAAAAGGCTTCTTCATCGAGTATGGATTTAACCTTTAATTCTTGATTAACGAATAATTATTTAAATTTAGTTGATTTTTTTCAATTAATTTATTTTTATAAACTAATCGATGTAAAAACCCATCTTTCCCATTTGATAATCTCTCATCGCTTCCATAATTTCTGTTTGAGAATTCATAACAAAC
Source organism: Saprospiraceae bacterium (assembly GCA_049241465.1). GTDB lineage: Bacteria > Bacteroidota > Bacteroidia > Chitinophagales > Saprospiraceae > BJGN01. Next base: position 19,639 of record JBMLQR010000347.1, read on the forward strand.
GGACCGTACTGAGCTAAGGGTTCTTCAATGGGTTCACCGCATAAAACAAGTATTTCGGTGTCTGCAAGGCCTTCAATGCCTATACCATCTCCCTTGTTTGTGAAGTAAATCATTTTTCCAGCCGGGTAATCAAAATTATCATTCAATATTATTTTACCTGATAAAATATAAATACAGGCATTGAAATTTTCGGGTATTGGGATGTGAGTCTTCCCACCAGATAAAATGCTTGTCTGAATAATAATCATAGGACTAAAAGTATCAACAATTCCTTTTTGCCCGTTCCAATTACCACTTACCAAACGGTGTGTTACCTTGTTTTCCGCAATGATTGGGATATCATTTTTTCTAATCTCCTGATACTTAGGTTGTGTCATTTTATTTTGGGAAGGTAAATTAACCCAAAGCTGAATACCTTCAATGGTCCCCCCATTTTCCATAAAGAAATCACTTGCTCGCTCACTATGAATAATGCCACGACCCGCTGTCATCCATTGAATATCACCCGCTTCCAAAATACCCTCATTCCCTAAACTATCTTTATGTCTTATGCCACCCTGGTAAAGGAAGGTCACCGGCTCGAATCCTCTATGAGGGTGTGGACCGAGATCAATGGGGTCAAATCCGGGTTCAACTTTCATAGGCCCAAAATGATGAAGCAATAAAAAAGGACTGACCTGGGGTACTTTTTGTGTAGGTAAAGGCTGTTTTACCTGAAAAGAACCCATGTCAATAATACTACTTTCCAAAATATGAGATACAGACCTATAATTCATTGTTTATTTTGATACACTAACAAGTTAATTTTATTTTCGGTTTATGCCTGTATTAATTTTGTAGTTATGACCTTTGTTTTTGTTAAATTCCCTCTATATTGTTCATCAAAATGTACAGGATGAAAAAAAAGATTGCTTTGGACATGGATGAGGTGATTGTAAATATTTATGACCGTTTTATTTCTCTCTATGTGGAAAAATATAACGTCGTTCCAAATCCGGAGGACTATTTGGGCAGAAAGTTTTACAATGTCAAAGGGGCGGAAAATTTCAGAAACTATCTTTTTGAACCAGGATTTTTTTTGGATTTACCCATTTTTGAGGGTGCTGCTGAGGTAGTGGAGTGGTTAAATACTCATTTTGATTTATTCATAGTTACGGCAGCCCAGGAATTTCCTCATTCCCTAATCGATAAATATCATTGGTTACAAAAACATTTACCCTTTATTTCATGGAAGCAATTTGTATTTTGTGGGGATAAATCCATCATAAGAGCTGACTATATGATTGATGATCATGTACACAATCTGAAAACTTTCGACGGGCTTGGATTATTATTTTCAGCATCACATAATATCAATGAAAATGGATATATTAGATTGAATAATTGGAATGAGGTGAAGTTGTTTTTTGAAAAGGAATTAGAAAATGAGCCTGCTCTGTAAATTAAATAAAAAAAATGAAGTGCATTGGGTTTGATTTAGGCAGTTCTTCCATTAAAGCTGCCATCATTGATACGGAATCAGGGGTATTGTTGGGTACTTGCCAATATCCTGATTCGGAAATGGCGATTGATTCTCCAGAACCGGGATTTGCTGAACAAGACCCGAACGTATGGTGGGAAAATTGTCAGAAAGTTTCCCAAAAATTGTTGGTTCAAACGGGTATTGATCCAAGTGAAATAAAAAGCATAGGCATCGCTTATCAAATGCATGGTTTGGTTTGTTTGGATAATGAGGGGGAAGTTTTGAGACCTTCTATCATTTGGTGTGATTCGAGAGCTGTCTCTCAAGGGGAATTAGCGTTTAACGCATTAGGATCGGACTATTGCCTGTCTCATTTATTAAATTCCCCGGGCAATTTCACAGCGTCAAAATTAAGATGGGTGCAAGAAAATGAGCCTGAAATTTTTGCGAAAATTAAAACCGTTTTCTTGCCTGGAGATTATCTTGCCTGGTGTATGACCGGTGAAAAGAATACCACCATCACAGGATTATCAGAGGGTGTTTTCTGGGATTTTAAAAATAAGGAAATTTCAAGTAGTCTGTTGGAGCACTGGCAAATACCAGCTTCGTTACTTCCGCCTATTACCAATGTTTTTGGGAAACAAGGTTTTCTATCGGAAAAAGCCGCTAATTTATTGGGTCTCCCAGAAGGAATTCCAGTGGCCTATAGAGCAGGAGATCAGCCAAATAATGCATTGTCGCTTGGTGTTTTAGAACCTGGTGAAATTGCGGCAACAGGTGGAACTTCTGGCGTGGTATATGCCGTGGCCAATGAAATTATACCTGATAGCGAATCGAGGGTTAACTCTTTTGCCCATGTGAATTACACCATAAATGATCCTAAAATTGGGGTGTTACTTTGTATCAATGGAACGGGAATATTATATAGCTGGCTTAAAAACCAATGGGGAAAGGGGCTTTTGTCTTACGCGGAAATGGAGAAGGTAGCTGCCAGAATCCCTGAAGGTTCTGATGGATTAACCATTATTCCCTTTGGAAATGGAGCGGAGAGAATTTTAAAAAACAAACAATTAGGAGCCTCCATTTCAGGGCTGGATTTTAATAGACATACATCAGATCATTTTATTCGTGCTGCGTTGGAAGGTATTGCTTTCTCATTTCAATATGGTATGTCTATTTTAAATGAAATGGGCATTCAGGCAAATCGAATAAAAGTGGGGAATGATAACTTGTTCCAATCTGCTATTTTTTCTCAAACGCTTTCTAATATTTCTTCTTGCTCCATTGAAATAGTTAAAACAAATGGTGCCGAAGGTGCCGCAAGAGGCGCTGCCTTTGGTTGCGGATTTTATAATACCTTAGCAGAAGCAGTCGGACAAACAGAATCAATCTATACTTTTCATCCAGAACCTGTTTCTGATGTTTTATCTGCAGCGGCATTAAAATGGAGACAAACACTTAAAAACAACCTACAATGAGTTCAAAAAATGTATTGACGGGTGCTAAAACCTTTTTTCCGGAAGTTGAATTTGTGCCTTTTGAAGGCAAAGATTCAGATAATCCTTTCGCTTTTAAATATTATAATCCAGAACAGCTTATCTCTGGAAAATCGATGGCTGATCATTTTCGGTTTGCGATAGCTTACTGGCATTCCTTTTGTGGAAATGGTGCTGATCCATTTGGTATGCCAACCAGGAATATGCCGTGGTTAAATGCTAATAATCCAATGGATAGGGCAAAGGATAAAATGGATGCTGCCTTCGAATTTATAACTAAAATTCAGGCGCCCTATTTTTGTTTTCACGATTTCGATTTGATTGAAGAGGGTCATTCATTGGTGGAATCGGAGAAAAGATTACAATTTATCGGAGATTATGCCAAAGAGAAAATGGCTGCCTCCGGAGTTAAAGTTCTCTGGGGAACAGCTAATCTTTTTAGCCATCCAAGATATATGAATGGTGCAGCAACAAATCCCGATTTTTCGGTCGTTGCTTATGCCGCTGCTCAAGTTAAACATGCCTTAGATATTTCTATTCAGCTCGGTGCTGAAAACTATGTTTTCTGGGGTGGAAGAGAGGGTTATTTGTCCTTGCTAAATACAGATATGAAAAGAGAAGTAGCGCATTTGGCTACGTTCCTTCATGCAGCTAAAGATTATGCAAGAAGTCAAGGCTTTAAAGGGCATTTCTTCATCGAGCCCAAACCAGCAGAACCTACAAAACATCAATATGATTATGATTCCGCTACTGTAATAGGTTTCTTAAAGGCAAATGGGCTTGAAAATGATTTTAAATTGAATATTGAGGTGAATCACGCGACCCTTGCCCTGCACACTTTTCAGCATGAATTAACAGTTGCCGCAGCAGATAACATGATTGGTAGCATTGATGCCAATAGAGGTGATTATCAAAATGGATGGGATACCGACCAGTTTCCAAATAACTTGGGTGAGTTGACAGAAGCTATGCTCGTTATTCTTCAAGCTGGCGGATTTCAAGGTGGAGGTGTCAATTTTGATGCCAAAATAAGAAGAAATTCCACAGATAATACAGACTTGTTCCTGGCACATATTGGAGGCATGGATACTTTTGCGCGCGCACTCATTGCTGCGGACAAAATAATCAATAAATCTGCCTACGTTTCTCTTAGAAATGAAAGATATGCGTCCTTTGATTCAGGTGATGGGGCCCTTTTTGAAAAGGGAAAATTATCCCTGGAAGATTTGCATAAATTAGCTGGATCTTCTGCCGATCCTGTTCAAAAAAGTGGAAAGCAGGAGCTATTTGAAAATATTTTAAATCAATATATTTAAATTATAATACTTATTGGGGTTCAGTGGGTGCTGTTTAAAAATCAAGCGTCAACTGAACCCCAACCATCGTTTGTTCTTTTTTCAAGTTGGAAACGGAAATCCCTAAAAGGCGGATCGAGAAAACATCTCCGGTAAGTTCTTTCATTAATCCTTCAGCAACAGTATAAAGTAATTGATAATTATTTAGTTCCGTTGTAAATGTTTTGCTTTTTGTCTCAAGGACAAAATTAAAATGCTTGATTTTAATCGTTATTGTTTTTCCAAAATTATCGTCGATATCCATATACCGGAATAATTTTTCACAGAGGGTTTCCAGTGTTAATTCTAAAAAATGGAGATCGCTACAATCTTCAGAAAAGGTTCTTTCGGTGCCAATAGATTTTCGGTGCCTGATTGGATTTACCAATCGACGGTCATCCCCTCTGACTATTTGATAATAATAAGATCCTGCCTTACCAAATACCTTCATCAAGTCTTGTTGGGACCATTTTAATAAATCCTCACCTTTATAAATGCCCATTCTTTTGCACCGTTCAGCCGTTATTTTACCTATTCCATGGAAGCGTGAGATGGGTAGTTGTTTTAAAAAATCAGGCCCTTCAATGGGAGTAATTACTTTTATACCATTCGGCTTATTGACATCAGAGGCTACTTTAGCTAAAAATTTATTGTAAGAAACGCCGGCTGAAGCAGTTAGCCCAGTTTCTAATTCAATTCTTTTCCTAATTTCCATGGCGATTAATGTGGCCGACGGTATGGAAAGTTTATTGTGAGTGACATCGAGATAAGCTTCGTCCAGAGAAAGAGGTTCAACTAAGTCTGTAAAATCGTGAAATATCGTTCGAATAACTTTTGAAACCGCCTTGTATTTGTCGAAACTACCTCTAACAAAAATAATTTGGGGGCATTTTTTTCGCGCCAGCATTCCTGGCATAGCCGATCTAACGCCATATTTTCTGGCTTCATAAGAAGCAGAGGCAACTACACCGCGGTTACCACCTCCACCTACCGCTATTGGTTTTCCTCTCAAAGAAGGATCATCTCTTTGTTCAACGGAGGCAAAAAAGGCATCCATATCAATATGAATGATTTTTCTTATTTCAGGGGGTGACATTTACGGTGAATTGACATATTTTTTCGGGTTTCCTGCTGCCAAAAGGCCGCATATATTCCAGAATTATCTGGGAACTTCCTGTTTTCAATCCTTTGTATGTTAAAATTTGCCGGGTGGCAGAACCTACCATTTCGGGTTTATTTTCATTGGAATCAGTTATTGCTTTTTCATATTTCTCCCCTTCATCCCACGATAGGAGCGCCGATGATGTAGGAATCCATAAATAACCAGTTCCTTCTATTGCGGGTAATTTGAGTGTGTAGGTTTGCCCTAATTTAATGGTTATATTTTCCGGGCATCCTTCTGTTGAGAAAGTATCTTTCATGGCTGGTTTTTGGGAGGAAGAGCAGGAATAAGTAAAAATGGTAATGGATATTAAGAAGGAGATAGCGTTCATAATTATCGTATTTAAGCTTTAACCAGTATTGAATAAAACGAAATTAATTAAACCCTATTATACGCAAAAAAGCGGAAAGATAGCCTATCTCTCCGCTTTTTGTGAAGGAATTTAAACTTTAGGGTCTTGGAACAACATAATATACATATTTTGCAATATTATAAGTGTTGTAAGCTATATAAGCATAGCCACCATAAGATCCCCAATCGGTACCCCATGAATTTTTTATGATCCATGCATTTTTAGCGTCACACCAGCCAACAATGGTAACGGCATGATTGATATAATTTGGTCCACAAGCATAAGTTCTTCCATCACTTCCAGTATAGGTGTAGGTTGTGACTGCAGCATTTGGAATAGCATTTAAAACGCCAGTTCCATAAGAACCCCAACCGCTGGCGAAAACATAGGAAGTTACCGCGCCGTATAAGGTAATGGCCGCTTTTACCTGATCTGTGGTTGGAAAACTTACATTGGTTCCAACTTGACCATGCCAATAAGCACCATAAGTTTTTGGTTTTGCCATACAAGCGGCATTTGTTGCCGTATATGGGTAATTGGCTTCCGTTGCAACCTTAAAACATTTAATATAATCGAAAGCTTTAAACGTATGGCCACCAGAGCAACTTCCTGCATCATCACCAGTACAGTTTTTTCCGCAGTTTACCATATCCTCTTCAGAAAGATTATGATTTACAGCAGAGGAAAAGATTTTCTTATATGTATGCTCCCAGGTTGCAGCAGCTGAAAATGCCCAACAACTACCGCAACTAAATTGATCTTTTACAGGAGTAAGATAGCTTGTATTAATGTTACAGCCTGATGCACCCATTAATATTTTTTTCCAGTCTATGAGTCTTAAATCAATAAAATAGTCAGGATTCCAAACAAACTGTTTTGCTTCAAATTCTTTCTGAATAGTAGGAATTTCAGCTTTGATTCTTTCGAATTGAAGTTTTAATTCTGATGAATTATCTCCTACGGGTGTAATCGTACCTGCTAATTGACTTAAAGGTCTGTTTAAACTGAGGTTAGGTTCTAAAGTAAAGGTTGCATTTCTGATGCTTGAAAAGAACTTTTTATCCGCATCTAATGCTGATTTTCCAAAGGTAGTAAGAGATTGCTCTAATTTGGCAACATCTCTTCTTCTGTAAAATTGCTGTAATGGATCAGAAGTGGTTTGGGCAAAACCTGTGTTTAAAAATCCTATGCAGAAAGCAAGAATTAAAAAAAATGGAGTCTTCATGGTAATGGATTTAAAAAATTAAACAAATAGGTAAATAAAGTTAACATATCAGTATGTTGAGCACAATGATTTTTGTTCCCTTTACTTCGCTGTTTATTTTATTTTTTTTTCAATTACTTGCAAAACGTCAAAATTATTTGCTTCTTTTTTATGCAAAATACCAATGAGGCGCATATTATTAATGTTCCATGTAGCGGGAATTGAGGGGTTAAAGTTATATACCAAATTGTCAGTAGTAGATAATTTTGACAATAAAATCCCTGAAGAAGGGGTTAGCCAGGTTCTTACTACATTTTGATGAACATAATTGGGTTGTTTACCTGTAGGTGTTAATTGAAAGTCAGTAATTTCATCTTCTACTAAAAGAACACTTAAAAATAACGCAGAAAAAGAGGTGTCCCGGCTTAATTTAATATTGGTAGTAACGGATAACTTGTTAGATACCTCTGAAAAGGAGGCAGTAAGTTCTAGTTTCAACAGTGTTTTTTGGGAAGTAACTTTAGCTAAATATCCGGGCCATTGTGTAGGAGACAGCATTCTGGATGATTCACCATCAAAAAGTTTTCTATTGATGGTAGCCACTGGATAGCCTACAGGTTTCCCCAGTTCATTAACCAGCTGGTCATTTTCAGGTAAGCGGTAATCAAATTTATTTTCACTGTAAGGAATGGAGAATGAGCCTGTATGTGCTGATATTACGATTAATTTATCCTTGTAAATCCCTTTCAACTCTTTAATCAGGCTATGACCAGCCGGACAGCCTACACAACGCACCCCACCAAATTCTTCGATTAATACATTGGCTGTCT
>JBMLQR010000347.1:27578-30157 GCA_049241465.1 Saprospiraceae bacterium
CTAAAGGCAGGTTCCAACCGGCAAATGCCACCGGTACAAATAACGCCTTCCACTTGTTTGATATAGGATAAGGAAAATAGGTTATTTCCTGGTTGATAATATACATCGAATCTGGGAAAATGCAAAGGAATAGATTTATTTTGACTGTTTTTGGGGCTAAATCTTCCTGGTTTCCAATTAAACATGTCAGACATTGAAAATTTCCATTTCGGACTAAGAACATATTCTGCGAGACCAAACATCCAGTGGCCGTAGTCATTTAGAAGAAAATCATTGCCTTTATTCATAAAAAGAGCCTGTGCTTCTATCCGTAAAGATCTCCCTTTACCGGCATCCATTTCAATTTCAGCAAAAGGAGTTATTGTTTTTACTGTTGGTGCACCTGGTTTGAACTCATAAAATTGTTGATTGTATAATTGGTGTTGAATGCCTACTGTCCAATGCTGTTTTTCATTTTGTTTGGTGAATTCTAAAAACCATTCTCTGTAAAGAGGATCTTCTGCTGTCATTTGCATGCCGGAATGATTCAAATTCATTGAAAAATCTTCGCTAAGTCTAACCTGAATATCTCCCTGCCAGGACCATTCTTCTAATTCCTGAGCGGCTGGATTGTAACGTGTATTTAATCTGAATGAATTGACGCGAGTCAAGGGGGGTAAAAAATTAAGATTTCCCCTATTCAGCTGTTCTTGCGGGCGTGTTTTAAATGAAAAGTTTTTAGTTCGCTTTCCTTCGAGGGTTATTCCTATGGCATCGGTAGCATAACTTAGGGTACTGTAAAAAATAAATCCCAAACCTTGCTTATATCGGTTTCCAATGAGGGTGTCTCCTTGTAAAAGCGTTACAGCAAAAGGATCTATGTAAGTGTCTTTTGATTTGTGTGCCGCCTCAGCATACCATCTAAAGGATCCATATTGAATGGTTTGATAATAAGTACCTGCATAAGTATTGTACTTGGGTACAAAAACTTCGGAACCTGGATAAGTTTGAAGCGTACTCACCAGATTATTCATGGAAGCGTCATCTATGGTGCGTGCCACGATACCAACACCGGGTGCCCAGGATCCCGTTTTACCACCTAACAAAAAGGAACGGAAATATTCACTTTGGAAACCCCGAATAACGGAAGGGTACAATTCAAATTGCCTTTTTTGCCTGCCAGAAAAGGCTTTTACAAATAAATCGGGCAAAAGTTGATATTTAAGTTTTATGCCGGCTAATGCGTTATCAATCAGTAAGGAACGTTCTTCAAAGGATCTGAAAATGAGTCCCGAACCTATCTGATCATATATGTAACCTGCTGATAGGGTTAGTTTATCCAGTGTTTTCTCAATGAGAAAATTGCCTATGCCCTGGTCACTATAACTATCTGTAGGCACGAGTAAATTGGAATTATTAAAATAATCAAAACGCAGGGAGAGTGAAAATCCTTGATAATCAGCCTGTAAATTTAGCCAGCTTTCAGATCCGAAAAGTTGGTGGTCATATTGGGGAATATTCGCCGCGCCAATGAGGGAATCTCGTAGGAAAAAATTGGCCCTGGTTTGGAATTGTCCAAACACATTAAGCTTATCATCTTGATCGGGGTCATTTTGCCCATAAACAGGAACAAAAGAGATATATATAATCAATATTTGCAGTAAAAATCTAATGTTTAAAAAAGGCATGGATTGACATATTAAAAACTAAATGTGCAGTTGAAACAGACAATTTTTAAAGCATTTTGTCAGGTTTCATAGTATGCTCACTTAAAAATGTTGTATTTTCGTAAAAATAAAAACAAATGCGGACTCTTACCCTACTATTCTTTCTTTTATTTTCCATTTATAGTTTCGGGCAAAAATCAATGCCTGATGTGATGATAAAGTCTTTGGACGGACAATCTGTTTCTACTAAAAAAATCTTAGAAAACAAGCTTACGTTAATTAGTTTTTGGGCAACGTGGTGTGGGCCATGTAAAGTGGAATTAGATGCGTTAAAATCTGTTTATCCTTCATGGCAAGAAAAGTATGGGTTACAAATTGTGGCTATAACGATAGATAATCCAAGGCAATTATCGAAAGTAGCACCGATGATAAAAGCAAAAGGGTGGCCATATCTTTTCTTTGAAGATTCTATTGGCAACCTAAAAAACAAACTAAATTTTCAAAGTATTCCTCAAAGTTATTTGGTGGACCGGAATGGAAAGGTCGTTTGGTCAAATATGGGTTATGCACCAGGGGTTGAGCTGGAAATAGAGAAACAAATTCAAAAAACCATACAGAAATAAGGTGTTGTTTTTGAATATTTTAGTTTTTGTGTAAACTGTCCGATAATTTAATTTAAAACTAAGCCCGTTTCATTTTAATTGCTATACATTACATTTAAAAAATGGCTATGGAGAATTTGGGTGTGGGTTTAGAAGGAATGAACGTTGAAAGTTTTATCCTCAATGAACTGAAAAATCTTAATACTAGGTTAGATCAGGTTTTAAGTTTAATTATAAATGATAGAGTTCATTTTGATGAGAAATGGGCAGAAAATGAACGAAAATGGATAGGAAATGAACAAAAATGGGCGGAAAATGAACAAAAATGGGC
>JBMLQR010000348.1:0-1852 GCA_049241465.1 Saprospiraceae bacterium
TTGTTTTAATTAAACGATGGTAAATCAGTTCGTAAAGTGGTAAAAAGCATGAGGCACCTATTTATTGTATGTATTTTATTTACTTGTTTACCTAGTGGATTTTCACAATATCAGCCTATCCAAAATCAATATATCCTAAATCCATTTTACATAAATCCCGCTTTTGCAGGGGCAGTAAATGGTACGTTGCTAAGTGCTACGCAAAGAAGTCAGTGGATAGAATTTCCAGAGTCTCCAAATACGCAAACAATGGCTTATCAAACGAATAAGGGGAAAGTTGGCTTGGGAGGCTGGGTATATCGCGATCAAAACGGACTCACCGGGAACGCAGGTTTCGAATCGTCCTTTGCTTATCATTTGAGTTTTAAAGGGAAAAGAGAAGAGGCTAAAAATTCTCGCATTCTCTTTGGATTAGCAATATCGGGGAATCAATGGACGGTGAGGGAGGATAAATTTACGCCATCGGCCGGTGATCCATTAGTAACGGGCACTAATCCTTCGCGTTTTACGCCCAATGCCCATGTAGGATTTTATTTTTCACATTATCCTTTTTATGCCGGTGTTTCAGTCAGAGATATTTTGCCAGCTGAAAAAAACTTCGTTACTAAGTCCTGGTACAATATTCATTTTCTGACTGGCTTTCAAATTCCCGTTGCCAATGATTTTTACATAGAGCCTTCTTTCCTTTTGAGGCTGACTGCTTTGGGCGATTGGCAAACTGACGTAAACGCAACCATACATATTCCCATTTCAAATAAAATCAGTTTACTCAATACGCTTTCATTAAATAGAGAACAATTGAATTTTAAAAATGAAAATTTGTCAGCATCAGCAATTTTTGGTCTAAAAATAGACGCATATCAGATTTCTTACCGTTATATTTATCCGCTGTCCTTGATAAACTCGTTTACCATAGGTGGTCATGAGTGGATGTTAAGTTACAGGTTTGGAAAAACGAAAGGATCGGGTGTATTTTGCCCCACTTTTTCGGGTTATTAGCAATGTATTCTATGAAGGAAATGACAGAGGTTGAAACCCCTTTTCAGCGAGGGACCTTAAGTAATGAAAAGCTGATCGAGTTTTATAAAGCCCTGGTTTATCCACGCCTGATTGAGGAGAAGATGCTTAATCTTCTGAGACAGGGTAAAATAAGCAAATGGTTTTCTGGTATTGGTCAGGAAGCGATTTCAGTGGGTGCCACTCTTGCGTTGGATGACGATTCATTTATTTTTCCACTACATAGGAATCTGGGCGTTTTCACTACTCGAAAAATGCCGTTGACACGACTTTTTGCTCAATGGCAAGGTAAATTGGAAGGTTATACCAAGGGTCGGGATCGTTCCTTTCATTTTGGTTCTTTGGAAAATGCGGTGGTAGGTATGATTTCCCACCTCGGTCCTCAATTATCCCTGGCCAATGGCGTGGCTCTTGCCGATGCTCTTTCCGGCCAAAACAAGGTTGCGATGGCCTTCACCGGAGAGGGTGGAACCAGTCAGGGGGAATTTCATGAAGCATTAAATGTGGCGGCTGTCTGGCAATTACCCGTTATTTTTATCATTGAAAATAACGGATATGGTCTTTCTACCACTACTGACGAACAATATAAATGCGCGACTTTAGCGGATAGAGGCATTGGTTATGGAATGAAATCATTGACTATCGATGGTAATAATATCTTGGAGGTTTATCAGACGATTAAAAAAATAAAAGAGGAAATTACCCTGCGGCCTGAACCTGTTTTGGTCGAATGCATGACCTTCAGAATGAGAGGTCACGAAGAAGCATCTGGTACTAAGTATGTCCCAAAAGAACTGATGGAAAAATGGGCGCTTCGCGATCCGGTGTTACTTTT
>JBMLQR010000348.1:1952-19935 GCA_049241465.1 Saprospiraceae bacterium
TTGGGAAAAGCAGCGGTTTTAAAAGAGGGTAGTAAGGCCACTATAATTACTTATGGAATGGGTGTTATCTGGGCAAAGGAGGTAGTTGAAGCCTTGGGAGAGGCTATTGAAATAATAGATTTACGCACCTTATGGCCCTTAGATGAGGAAACGTTGTTGTCCAGTGTTAAAAAGACGGGAAAGGTTATAGTTTTACATGAAGACACGTTAACAGGAGGTATAGGTGGAGAAATATCAGCCCTAATTTCAGAGAAAGCCTTTGAATATTTAGACGCCCCTGTTCTTAGAGTCGGCGGGCTCGACAGCCCGATACCTTTCTCACCCATTTTGGAAAAACAGTTCATGGCAAAATCCAGACTTAGGGAAAAATTAGATTATTTACTGCGGTATTGAAGAAAATCTTTAATTTTGCCGCTCAAAATGGAATGACATCATTGGATTTCCAAAATATAGTGATTATGAATTTAGAAAAATTAGTTGCCGTAGCCGGTATTTCAGGTGTTTTTCGCTTAGTTGCCAATCGAAATAATGGTCTCATTATCGAAGATTTAGACACAGGAAAACGCAGTTTTGCCTCCAGTCGCAAACATCAATTTACACCATTAGAAACCATAGGTATCTTTATTGATAACGGGGAAACAGAGGAATTGAAAGTTATTTTCCAAAAAATAAAAGATACCAAAGTTGAAAATCCTCCTTGTGAATCTGACGCTTCAGCGGAGACAGTAAAATCTTATTTTGGTACATTATTGCCGAATTATGATAAAGATAAGGTCCTTATCGGCGATATGAAGAAGGTGATTAAATGGTTTAATTTTCTTGAGGCAAGAGGCTTCCTCGATGCAACAGAACCTGTTGTTGAGGCAGAAATAGTGGAATAACATTTAATCTGGAGCATGTACAAAGGAAAAAAGGTGATGGTCGTTCTTCCCGCGTACAATGCCCATCGTACTTTAGAGAAAACCTATAGGGAAATTCCTCTCGATTGGGTCGACGACGTTATTCTTTGTGATGATGCCAGTCAGGATGGTACAGCGGAATTAGCCAAAAAACTGGGCATTCGAGAGCTGATAGTACATGAACGCAACAGAGGGTATGGGGGTAACCAAAAATCTCTCTATCAACGTGCGTTGGCGCTCGATGCAGATATCATTATTCTTCTTCACCCGGACTACCAATATACCCCAAAGTTATTGGTGCCGATGATTCATCTGTTGGGTGAAGGGCTTTTTGATGTCGTACTCGGTTCCAGAATTTTAGGTAAAGGCGCTTTGGAGGGGGGAATGCCTCTTTATAAGTATTTGGCTAATAGGTTTTTAACACTCATTCAAAACTTATTGGGAGGACATAAATTGTCAGAATACCATACTGGTTACCGAGCCTTCACCAAAGAGGTTTTGCTTAAAATACCGTTCAAAGAGAATTCAGAAGATTTTCTATTTGATAATCAAATGTTGTCTCAAGCCATTTATGGAGGCTTTAACATCGGCGAAATAACTTGTCCAACGTTATATTTCGCCGATGCGTCCTCCATTAATTTTAAACGCAGCGTTGTCTATGGGCTCGGAGTATTGAAAGTCTCCTTCATGCACTTTTTACAAAGAAAGGGTCTGGCTGCTTTTTCCCTTTATCGTTTTTAGCCCTGATTATAAAATAAGACTTTTAGCAATGTCCTGCCTTTGCGGGTAATCAGTAGTGTAATGCAAGCCTCTGCTTTCCCTTCGCATTCTTGCTGTTCGGGTTATGAGATAAGCAATATTGATAAGGTTTCGTAGTTCGCAAAGTTGAGGACTTAAGGTCGTTGTAGCATATAAATTTTCAGTTTCCTGATTTAATTGCCAAAGGCGGTCCAGGGCTCTTTTTAGTCTGATATTTGAACGAACTATACCCACATAACTACTCATTATTTCTTTTAACTCTTTGATAGACTGAGTGATAAGCACCATTTCTTTTGGGTCAGTAGTTCCCGATGCATTCCAATCTGGGATATTTGTATTAAAAGTACCTGTGGATATAACTTCCCGCACATCTAGGGCAATCCGGTGGGCAAAAACCATAGCCTCCAAAAGAGAATTGGAAGCCAGTCTATTTGCACCATGAAGGCCCGTACTGGTACATTCGCCGACGGCGGAAAGCCTGGAAATGGAGCTTCGACCCATTTCATCGGTTTTTATGCCGCCACACAAATAGTGGCAGGCGGGAGCAACGGGAATCATATCCTTAGCCGGATTTACGCCAACGCTAAGGCATTTATCTCTGATGGTTGGAAAATGCTGAATGAATTCTTCCTCAGGAATATGTCTGCAATCTAAAAACATATTCTCTTCGCCCATGATTTTCATCTCATTATCAATAGCTCTGGCGACAATATCTCGGGGAGCGAGCGATTTTCGGGCGTCATATTTATCCATAAAAGGATGTCCGTTTCTGTCTTTCAAAATGCCCCCCATTCCTCTGACAGCTTCCGACACTAAAAAAACAGGATTATCTCTTCCAGGGTTATATAAAGAGGTAGGGTGAAACTGAACAAATTCCATATTTTCCAACCAGGCTTTTGCCCGGTAAGCCATGGCAATGCCGTCACCTGTGGCAATGATCGGATTAGTTGTAGAGCGGTAAACCTGACCAGCGCCGCCTGTGGCAATAATAGTATGTCTGGCTAGAAAGGTTTCAATATGCCCCGTTTCTTTATTCAGGACATAGGCACCAAAGCAAGTAATGTCAGGAGTTAAGCGAGTAACGGCATGCCCCAGATGGTGTTGGGTAATAAGGTCAATAGCGAAATAATGTTCAAAAATAGTTATGCTTTTAATGGTATCAGCCTTTGCCATCAAGGTTCTTTGCATCTCCCAACCGGTGAGATCCTTGTAATGCAAAATTCTATTTTCTGAGTGACCACCTTCTCTGCCAAGATCAAAGGTACCATCGGTAGCCTTTTTGTCGAAGCGCGCACCCCACTCAATAATCTCTTGTACCCGAAGAGGTCCCTCGTTGACAACAATATCAACAATTTTTTCATTACAAAGTCCGTCGCCGGCATCGAGCGTGTCTTCCTTGTGCTTGTTTGTGGAATCAACTTCCGGGTTCCATACTGCGGCAACACCGCCTTGTGCATATCGTGTATTACTCTCACCTTCAACTGTTTTGGTGAGAACACAAACAGATAATTCGGGATTATCCTCAGCGATTTTGATTGCTGTGGTCAGTCCGCCAATACCGGAACCAATAATTAGAATGTCATATTTAGCCATTTTGAAGATTTAAGGTCACTCAAAAGTAAAGTAAAAAGAAAATAAATTACTACATATTTTTTTTAAATCATTTAAATGTCTAAATTTGTGGCGATTTTAAAAAAGCGCTATAAAAGAATAATTAGAATGAAAAAATTCGTGGTTCCATTCATCTGTTTGTTCGTTATAATGGCGAATACATTTATTGTTGAAGGCGCAGAAACTCACACAGAGCAATCAGAGAATGCAACGCACAATCACGATGAATGTTCATGTCATCATGAGGAGAAATATGACCCGGGTGCTTCTGCATTTCACCATATTGCTGATGCTAATGCATTTCATTTATTTGGCGATTATTATCTTCCACTTCCTTGCTTGTTATACGCTCCGTCAAAAGGATTCACTTTTTTAATGTCCAATGCTTTTGATATGCACCACCATGGTTCAGGAACAAAGGCCATTGATGGCTATGTAATGGTTCATGGATCTATTATGAGAGTAAAGCAGGAAGGTTTTCCAATGGATGGAGAGGTTGAGGTAACTTGTTATACTGAAAAGGAGGCTGCAGACGGGAAGGTTACGTACCAGGTGGTTTATGAGGAAAAATGTTACGAATTGGATAAGAAAACATCTTATGATGGTGGAATTATGGGTGGTGGGGTCACCTCTTTCTATGATTTCGGTATGACAAAAAATGTTTTCACTATGATATTGGCTTTCCTGATTTTATTTTTCCTTTTCAGGAAAGCAGCGGTAAGTTACATCACCAGGAAGGGTCAGGCACCAAAAGGCGTTCAAGCCGTTATAGAGCCATTATTTGAGTTTATTAGAAATGAGGTAGCCATCCCTTTTTTAGGAAGCAAATACGAAAAATATCTTCCTTACCTGATGTCTATTTTCTTTTTTATACTGGGATTGAATCTTATAGGGCAGTTGCCTTTTTTCCCGGGAAGTGGTAACGTAACAGGAAATTTATCTGTCACTTTAGTATTGGCGGTCATAGCAGCCATAATAACCAATTTTAGTGGTAATAAACATTATTGGCAACACGTTTTCAATATGCCAGGTGTTCCATTGCCTATAAAATTTATATTGACGCCAGTAGAATTATTAGGTTTATTTATTAAACCGATGACTCTAATGTTGCGTCTTTTTGCCAACATAACGGCTGGTCACATCGTAATCATTATATTTGTCAGTTTGATATTTATTTTTGGACAAGCGGGAGAAAATCTGGGTGGTTCCATCTTAGGAGGAGTTATGGCTGTGCCACTTACCTTATTCATGATGGCCATTGAACTTTTAGTAGCCTTTGTGCAAGCATTTGTATTTTGTATCCTGACTGCATCATATATAGGTGCTGCCATTGAAGAACATCACGAACATCATTAATAATTTATAATAAAAATTGTCATCATGACTGGAACATTAGCCGCAATTGGTGCAGGATTAGCCGTAATAGGTGCTGGAATTGGAATTGGAAACATCGGTTCAAAAGCAATGGAAGCCATTGCTCGTCAACCTGAGGTAGTTGGAGATATCCGTTCTAACATGATCCTTATGGCCGCTCTTATTGAGGGTGCTGCCCTTATCGCGATTATCTTATCGATTTTCGTTAAGTAATCAAAATGAAAGAAATACAGATTGGGTGCGGTTGGCACCTGGCTGTATTTCTACCTTTTATTAAATGAATTGGTAAATACCAAGGTAAAAAAATATAAAATGATGCTTTTCTTAGCCGATTTCTCAGTAATTCGCCCTGAACCGGGCTTATTAATATGGACAACGCTTATCTTCCTTCTTTTCTGGGGATTGATGGGTAAATTTGCCTTCAAACCTATCCAAAATGCATTAAAGGAGAGGGAACAGGATATACAGAACTCTTTGGATGCAGCTAAAAAAGCAAAAGAGGAAATCTCCTCTTTACAATCGCATAATGAAAATTTATTAAAGCAAGCATCGGAAGAAAGAGCAGCTATTTTAAAGGAAGCAAAAGAGGCTAAGGAATCAATTATTAGCGAAGCAAGAGAAAGAGCAAAAGAGGAAGCACAAAAAATTGTCCAGGCAGCTAAGGTGGAAATTGAACACCAAAAAATGGAAATGTTAACCAATGTTAGAAATGACATCGGATTGTTGTCTATAGAAATTGCTGAGAAATTAATTCATCAGCGTCTTTCCGACAAACAAGAGAGTTTACAATTAACACAAAAACTAGTAGAAGAAATTCGTTTCGAAAATTAGTCTTTGCATGCCTTTAAGTAAATAAAATGACCACAAATAAAATTGCCTTTCGTTACGCTAAATCCTGGATTGATCTTGCTTTGGAGAGAAACGAGGTCGAATCAGCTTTAGTTGATGTAAAAGTTTTAAAAAATTTGCTTCGGGAAAATGCAGATTTTACTGCATTTGTTAAAAGTCCGGTGATTTCTTATGATAAGAAAAAGAAGATTTTGTCCACTCTTTTTGAAGATAAACTTAGTAAATTAACCTTGTTGTTCCTTCAATTATTAGTAACAAAACATCGGGAATTTAATCTTCCTTTAATTGTCGATTCTTTTCTTTCCCAATATAAAACGTTAAAGGAGATTTCTACCGTTAAAGTTATTTCAGCTCAACCGTTAATTAAAGAGGATCAGGAAAAAATTATAAAAATGGCTTCCGAATCTATTGTCGGTTTCAAGAATATTGAGTTGGAAACGGTTGTTGATGAATCTTTAATAGGTGGGTTTATTATTGAAATGGAGGATTATGTGTATGATGCCAGTGTTAAAAATCAAATTTTTAGACTGAAAAAATCATTTGCAGAAAATCTTTATGAGTCTAAAATTATAGCGCGATAATTAGCGTGCTAATTAATATTTATTTGAATCAGTAGCAAAACATAAAAAAATGGGTGACGTAAGACCTGAAGAAATTTCACAAATCCTGAAGCAACAAATTTCTGGATTTAATGATACTGCTGAGTTAGCAGAGTTCGGTACCGTACTTCAAGTAGGAGACGGAATTGCTCGTGTGTATGGATTAAATAATGCTCAATCAGGTGAATTGGTTGAATTTAGTACAGGTACACAGGCCATCGTTCTAAATCTTGAAGAAGACAATGTCGGTGTGGTACTTATGGGTTCGGCTGACGGGATTCGTGAGGGCTCCAGGGTTCACAGAACCAATAGAATTGCTTCTATTAAGGTGGGAGAAGGTTTTGTTGGCCGTGTTGTAAATACTTTGGGTCAACCTATTGACGGAAAGGGTCCTATCAAAGGAGATCTTTATGAGATGCCTCTGGAAAGAAAAGCTCCGGGTGTTATCTTTCGTCAACCTGTAAATGAGCCACTTCAAACAGGTATCAAAGCCATTGACGCGATGATTCCTATTGGTAGAGGACAGAGGGAATTGATAATTGGCGACCGTCAAACAGGAAAAACGGCCATTGCTATTGATACGATTATAAATCAGAGAGAATTTTACGATAGGGGTGAACCTGTATATTGCATTTATGTAGCTTCAGGTCAAAAGGCTTCTACTGTAGCACAAGTAGCCAGAACACTGGAAGAAAACGGAGCTATGGCCTATACGGTCATTGTGTCCTCTTCAGCTTCCGATCCTGCGCCTCTTCAGTTCTATGCTCCTTTTGCGGGTGCTTCTATCGGTGAGTTTTTCCGTGACACTGGTCGTCCAGCACTTATTGTTTATGATGATTTATCAAAACAAGCGGTAGCTTATCGCGAGGTTTCGTTGCTTTTACGCCGTCCTCCAGGTCGTGAAGCTTATCCGGGTGACGTTTTCTATCTTCACTCTCGTTTGCTGGAAAGAGCGGCTAAAATCATTAATAATGATGGCATCGCCAGAACAATGAATGATTTACCTGAATCATTGAAAAACGGAAAAGATGCAAATGGTCAGCCTATGGTTAAAGGAGGTGGATCACTTACCGCATTACCAATCATAGAAACGCAGGCATCTGACGTTTCTGCATATATCCCAACCAACGTAATTTCTATTACCGATGGTCAGATCTTCCTGGAAACTAACTTATTTAATGCCGGTATTCGTCCAGCTATTAACGTAGGTATTTCCGTTTCCCGTGTGGGTGGAAATGCTCAAATCAAGTCCATGAAAAAAGTGGCTGGTACACTAAAGTTAGACCAGGCTCAATATCGTGAATTAGAGGCGTTTTCTAAATTTGGATCAGATTTGGATGCAGCTACACAAGCTGTTCTTGAAAAAGGAAAACGAAATGTTGAAGTGCTTAAGCAAGCACAATATTCTCCTCTTTCTGTTGAAAAACAAGTAGCTATTATCTTTTTAGGTACTTTCGGAAAGTTGCGGAATGTTCCCGTTAATAAAGTATCAGAATTCGAAAGTAACTATTTGGTGACACTCGAAAAAAGACATCCTGAGATTTTACAGAATTTTAAAGCTGGTAAATTGGAGAAAGAGGACACTCAGCGTATTGAGGCTCTCGCCGATGAATTGTCAAAAGCTTACTCGCTTTAAATTTTGTTTAAATAAATAATTATGGCTGCCAATTTAAAAGAGGTTAGGGAAAGAATTCGCTCGGTAAATAGTACTCAGCAAATTACTAAAGCGATGAAAATGGTTTCTGCCGCTAAGCTTAGGCGTGCGCAGCAGGCTATTCAGCAAATGAGACCTTATGCTGAAAAGCAATCGTCGCTTCTCAGAAATATTTTGTCTAACTTAGATGGTGACTTTACTTCTACTTTTAGCGTTCAAAGAACAGTTAGTAAGGCTTGTGTCGTCGTGGTAACTTCCAATAGAGGTCTATGTGGTGCTTTTAATACCAATGTAGTAAAAGCTGCTATTCAGGCTATTGAAGATAAATATAAAAAGGTGCTCGAGGATGGAAATTTGACCATCCTTTGCGTAGGTAAAAAGGGATATGAAACTTTAGTTAAACGTTATCCTAAAGCACATTTTATTAGGGATTATGTCTCCCTTTTTGAGAATCTCTCTTTTGATTCCGTGGCTAAAGTACCTACTTTTCTCATGGACGCTTTCGAAAAAGGTGAGTTCGATGCAGTGGATATTGCTTACGGTAGGTTCAAAAATGCAGCCACCCAGTTCGCTGAATTGGAGGCTTTCCTTCCAGTTCCTCCTTTAGATGTTAAAGATGGTGCTAAAAATAAGGCAGATTATATTTTTGAACCAGATAAATCTTCTTTACTTACCTTCCTTATTCCCTCGATTTTGAAGTCTCAGTTCCAAAAGTGTGTGCTCGACACGAACGCTTCTGAACACGGAGCAAGAATGACGGCTATGGATAAGGCAACGGATAATGCAAATGAACTCTTAAGAGATCTTAAAATATCCTATAATAAGGCGAGACAAGAATCAATTACCAAAGAAATTCTTGAAATTGTTGGTGGTGCTTCAGCTTTAGCTTCTTCCTAAATATTAGAATAAAGCTTGCCTTTAAAATCCTCCATATAACGCTACTGTTTTATGGAGGATTTTTTTATTGATGGCCGAAATCAATTTCTGTATTATCGCCGATACTCAGACTTTGTCCAGCGGAGGATAAACTTACATCATTTCCAACGACTGATTTATTTAAGATAATCTCGTTTAGTTTACTGTAATTTCCTACGATGGAATTTGAAATGATAGATTGGATAATCTCCACATTATCTCCAATAGTAACGTGAGGTCCAATGATAGAATGGGTTAACTTACATTTTTTACCAATACTTACAGGATGTATGATAATGGTGTTGTCGTAGGGCGGTAAATCAACGGATGCATATCCTTCCCTATCTAAAAATAAAGCATTGGTCTCCAGCAAAATTTCCTTTTTGCCGCAATTGAACCAGTTATCTACTTCTACTGCCGAAAAGGGGATGCCAGCGGAAATCATGTGCATAATAGCATCGGTCAAATGAAATTCGCCTTCGGTGTGAAGGTTGTTTTCAATATTATAAGTTAAAGCCTCAATAAGTTGAGGAACCTCCTTTATTCTAAATATACCAACCATGGCCTTATTAGACTTTGGAATGGAGGGTTTCTCGATAACTTTGGTTATCATGTTATCATTGTCTAATTCTACAATGCCAAATTCCCTCGGATCGGGTACCCTTTTAATAGCAATACAACTATAAGGAGATTGCATGAAGATTGAAAAATCAACATCGATAATTGCATCTCCAAAGGCAATAATTACTTCATCGGCGTCATTAAAAAAGTGTCTTCCAATCCATAAAGCATGAGCTGAGCCGAGTCGCTCCTCCTGGTAAATATAAGATACAGAAAGATGAGGGTATTTTTCTTCCACAAAAGCTTTTATCTTTTCTCCCAGATAACCCAGAATAATTAGAAACTCGGTTACGCCCTGTTCAATGAGAGGATCAATAATAAAGGAAAGAATCGGTTTTCCAGCCACTGGAATAAGTGGTTTTGGTTGAGTATAGGTTAGCGGTCGTAATCGAGTGCCAGCGCCTGCAACAGGAATTATGGCTTTCATAGCATTCGGGTTAAGCGTTATTTAAGGTTCGAATATAGCACATTTAAACAACCTTTTCCTCATATTAGCTATTATCTATGTTAAGTTTCCATCGTATCAAATGTAGTAAAAATGAATCATAAAGTTACCTGGTTCCTTCTAATAGGTATCCTCTCCGTTTTAATAGGAAGGTATTTTTATTTTAAGCCTACTTATATAGAAAATGACCTTGTCCCAAATTTTTCAGCAAAAACATTCACTAATGAATCCTTCAATCTCAATGATTTAAAAGGCAATTATGTTTTTATTGACTTTTGGGGTAGTTGGTGTGGTCCATGTAGAAGGTCGAATCCGCAGCTTAGGGCTATCTATCAAAAATATAAAAATGCTCGGTTTAAAGAGGCAAATTCCTTTCAATTGGTAAGTATTGGGATAGAAAAATCGGAAAGTGCCTGGTTACAGGCTATTCAGAATGATCAACTTGACTGGCCTTTTCATATTTTAGATCTGTCGGAAAGTTTACGGTTTTTTGACGCTCCTATTGCCTCGTTGTATAAAATAAAAGAGGTTCCTTCTACTTATCTGATTGGTCCTGATGGAAAGGTTTTGGCAAGAAACTTAGATCTTCTAATGTTAGATTCTTTTTTGAAAAAAAATGCCAAAAAAGAGACAAATTGAAAGAGGAAACACCTAATATATGACAATTTGTCGCAAATTAAAATATGGCAATATAATTGATATCTTTTAAATCTACTAAAAAAAAGAGTATGAGTCAAAATGTTGATATTGAAAACGAGGAACTTCCTGACAATAGTTCAGTACCACAAGAGGAAATTGATAATGATCAAACTCAAAATGAGGATACCTCAAGCAGTATTGAAAAATTAGAAAATGAAAATCAAGAGCTTAAAGATAAGTATTTAAGGCTTTTTGCGGAGTTTGATAATTACAAAAAAAGAACGGTTAAAGAGCGCCTCGATTTAATGCGGACCGCAGCGCAAGAGACAATTCTTGCCATTTTACCTGTATTAGATGATTTCGACAGAGCTAAAAAGCTGGCTGACGAACCAGGAAGTACCGAAGTGTTTAGCGAAGGAGCTAATATTGTGTATCATAAGTTGTATGCCGTTTTAAAAAATAAAGGGCTCGAGCCTATGGATACCCACCATCAGTCGTTTGATCCGGAGTTTCATGAGGCGCTTACTGAAATTCCAGCACCCACAGATGAACTGAAAGGTAAAATCCTTGATACTATAGAAAAAGGTTATAAACTAGGCGATAAAATTATCCGGTACGCCAAAGTCGTGGTTGGAAATTAATATCGGGCTTGTTAAAATTAATAAGAAGAACCATCAATTATGGCTAAAAGAGATTATTATGAGGTTTTGGGCGTTTCAAAATCAGCAGATGCTGCGGAACTTAAAAAAGCTTACCGTAAACTAGCTGTTCAGTATCATCCTGATAGGAATCCTGATGATAAGACTGCAGAGGATAAGTTTAAAGAGGCAGCTGAGGCTTATGAAGTGCTCTCTGATCCCGATAAAAAGGCAAAGTATGATCGATATGGTCATGCTGGGGTAGATGGTCAGGGCGGTTTCTCTGGTGGTGGTATGACTATGGATGATATCTTTAGTCAATTCGGTGATGTTTTTGGTGACTCTGGCTTTGGTTCATTCTTCGGTGGTGGAGGCGGTGGTGCGGCTTCAGGAAGACAACGTGGGCAAAAAGGTACCAATTTGCGCATTAAAGTGTCTTTAACGCTTGAGGAGATTGCTCATGGCGTACACAAAAAAATAAAAGTTAAAAAGGAAGTTGCCTGCAATACTTGTAATGGTTCCGGAGCCAAAGATTCCAGTTCTGTAAAGTCTTGTAATACCTGCGGTGGAAATGGGGTGGTTCGTCAGGTAAGAAATACTTTCTTAGGTCAAATGCAAACTACGGTAACTTGTCCAACGTGCAATGGTTCCGGTAAAATAATCTCTTCCTTCTGTGGTGGCTGTAAAGGTTCAGGAACGTCCCATGGTGAAGAAACTATTGATATAGACATTCCAGCTGGGGTTGAAGCGGGTATGCAGTTAAGTATGCGGACCAGAGGTAATGCAGGGCAGAAAGGTGGCCCAGCCGGCGATCTCATCATAAATATAGAGGAAAAAGAACACGAATTTTTACAAAGGGATGGTCAGAATATCCTTTTTGAACAGTTTTTGAGTTTCGCTGATGCGGCTATCGGTACCCAAGTCGAAGTGCCAACGCTAGACGGAAAAGTTAGAATTAAAATTCCTCCCGGCACACAATCTGGTAAAATATTTCGTTTGCAAGACAAAGGGCTTCCAACAGTTCAAGGATATGGTAAAGGAGATCAACTGATTCATGTGAATGTTTGGACGCCCAAGAAGCTTACACAAGAGGAGCGTGATCTTCTTGAAAAAATGAGGTCAATGCCTAATTTTACGCCTTCGCCTCAGAAATCTGATCGCACCTTATATGAAAAATTACGCGATTATTTTAAATAATGGATGATATGAATATTCGTCATTTTTTTCTTCTTGTTCTAATATCTATCTCCTTTTCTTGTAGTAAAGAAAAGGTTATTCTTGAAAAGGAGGTAGATGTTAAAGAATCTATAGGATGGATATTCAATGATAGTCTTTCAGTAGATTTTTCTATTTCAGATACTAACAGGCTGTATGCTATGCGCTTACAACTAAATCATACGCCTGATTTTAATTTTGAAAATGTTTATACGCGTATTCATACGCTTTTCCCGGACGGGAAACTAAGCTCTCAAATCCTTTCTCTGGCGCTGACCAATGAGACCGGAGCCTGGGCTGGTCAATGTAATAAGACAGATTGTAAAGTTGAAATAGCTCTTCAGGAGCAAATTATATTCCCCGCAAAGGGTAATTATAAAATAACCATTGCGCAATATATGCGTACAGATACCTTGTCAGGTATCGGGAATATTCGGTTTCTACTACTAGATACTGGCGAAAGAAAGTATTCAACGAAATAACCCTTTACTTAGCTACTTTACAACGAAAAATAGTGGAAAAGCGTTGAGAAAATTTAAAATGCGTATGGTAATTGCGAATCCGGAAAATAATTCACCCATGCCAAAAAATACAACCTTATTGTCTGATATTTAGGAGATAAGACTTATCGACTTAAATACATGTTTCTTTGGTTGTTCAGCATGCGGAAAAAAGGATCACTCAGGTCTTTAATAAATCTGATTTCCTCTCCCGTAGATTTCATTTCAGGCCCTAAGTTTTTATCAACATTTGGGAATTTATCAAAAGAAAAGACAGGGACTTTTATAGCAAATCCACGAGGTTGTGGTTTAATATCAAAATCTTTTAGTTTGTGTGTACCCAACATCACCTTAGTGGCTATTTGAAGATAAGGAACCTGATAGGCTTTTGCAATAAACGGGGTGGTTCTTGAAGCACGGGGATTAGCTTCTATGACATATACTTTATTGTCTTTAATAGCAAACTGAACATTTATAAGCCCTTTAATATTTAGGGCAAACGCTAGTTTTTCTGTATATTCAACCATCGCTGTTACCGCTTCGACACTTAAACTGTAAGTGGGAAGAACCGCTGAAGAGTCTCCGGAATGAACGCCTGCGGGTTCAATGTGTTCCATAATACCCATAATGTGAACGGTTTCTCCATCGCAAATGGCATCTACCTCAGCTTCTTTAGCTCTATCGAGAAAATGGTCAATGAGAATGGTATCACCGGACAAGTTTTTAAGGATATGGAGCATCTGGTCTTCCAGTTCCTGGTCATTGATAACAATGCGCATACTTTGGCCGCCTAAAACGTAAGAAGGTCTAACCAAAACTGGATATCCAACTCTTTTAGCAATTTCAATACCTTCGTCCACCTCTGTAGCCGCACCATATTCAGGATATGGAATACCTAGTTTTTTCAATAAATCGGAAAAGGCGCCTCTGTCCTCAGCCAGATCCATATTGGGGTAAGAAGTACCGATGATAGGAATGCCCTTTTCATGGAAAGTTTTCGCTAGTTTCAGCGCGGTTTGGCCGCCCAATTGAACGATAATTCCTTCTGGTTTTTCCAATTCAATAATCTCCTCCAGGTGTTCCCAAAATACAGGTTCAAAATATAGTTTATCGGCAATATCAAAGTCTGTAGAAACGGTTTCCGGATTACAATTCACCATAATCGAATCAAAGCCAGCATCTTTGATGGCAAGTAAACCGTGGACACAACAATAATCGAACTCAATGCCCTGGCCAATCCTGTTTGGACCAGAACCCAGTACGATTATTTTCTTATTATCACTGGGGATACTTTCATTTTCCTGATCGAAGGTAGAATAAAAGTAGGGGGTTTTAGCTTCAAATTCGGCAGCACAGGTATCTACCATTTTAAATGTTCTCCTGATGTTCAATGATTTTCTGTAAGCGCGAACATTTTCCTCCTCTTCGTGCAGCAACCTGGCAATTTGGAGGTCAGAATAGCCTACTTCTTTTAATTCTCTCAAGAAAGATGCAGGAACATCTTGAATGGTATGGTATTTTCCTAAGCTGATTTCATATTTCAGCAAGCGCTTAATCTGTTTTAAGAACCATGGATCTATACGGGTTAGGTTTTGCAGCGTTTGGGTAGCAACACCAAGTTTCATGGCATCTTTTAATCTGAAAAGACGATCATCTGACACCTCTTCCATGCGTTTTAAAACGTCGGCAATATTGGTCCATTCCTTATTATCGGCGCCTAAGCCAATTTTTCCATTTTCCAGTGATTGGCAAGCCTTTTGAAGCGCCTCTAAGAAATTCCGGCCAATGCCCATTACCTCACCTACAGACTTCATTTGAAGACCCAGGCGATGATCGGCACCAGGGAATTTGTCAAAATTCCAACGGGGTATTTTGACAATGACATAATCTAAGGTAGGTTCAAAAAAGGCAGAAGTAGTTTTTGTAATCTGATTTTTAAGTTCATCCAAATGGTAGCCTAAGGCCAGCTTAGAAGCAATTTTTGCGATAGGGTAACCCGTTGCTTTTGACGCCAGGGCTGAGGAACGGGAAACTCTGGGATTTATCTCTATAACGATTAACTTTTCAGTGATTGGATCTTGAGCAAATTGTATGTTACAACCTCCTGAAAAATTACCCAAAGAGCGCATGGCCTGAATCGCTTCATCCCTCATTTGCTGATAGGCTGTATCTGAAAGGGTCATCGCGGGCGCCACCGTAATGGAATCACCGGTATGAATACCCATGGGGTCAAGATTTTCAACGGTACAGATAATAACGACATTATCATTTTTGTCACGCAGTAACTCCAGTTCGAATTCCTTCCAGCCTAAAACTGCTTTCTCAACGAGAACTTCATGTGTCGGAGAAGCATTTAAACCACGTCTTAGGGCGGCATCAAAGTCAATTTCCTGCATAATAATAGCACCTCCCGTCCCTCCAAGGGTGTAGGAAGGCCTGATAACTAACGGGAATCCTATTTTTTGAGCCGCTTCTTTGCCCTCAAGGAAAGAATTAGCAATAAAAGAAGGCGCTACAGAGAGCCCAATTTTAATCATGTGCTGACGAAAAGCTTCCCTATTTTCAGTTAGTTCAATGGCCGCAACGTCAACACCAATCATTTTAACGCCGTACTTTTCCCATATACCCATCTTGTCCATTTCAATAGCAAGATTCAATGCCGTTTGACCGCCCATCGTTGGTAGCACCGCATCAATTTTCCTTTCTTCCAATATTTGAATGACACTTTCAGCGGTTAATGGCAGCAAATAGATATAGTCTGCCATTATATTATCCGTCATAATGGTAGCCGGATTGGAATTAATGAGACTCACTTCGATGCCCTCTTCTCGCAAAGAACGAGAAGCTTGTGACCCTGAGTAATCAAATTCGCAAGCTTGTCCTATAACTATAGGTCCGCTGCCGATAATTAATACGGAATGTATGGAAGAATCTTTAGGCATGGGTTGGTTGTCGTTAAATTGGCGCTAATATAAGATTAACAACTTGGAATTGAGGGATTTTATAGTGCCTTTTTACACGCTAAAGAAAAAAATATATTGAACACGAAAAATAAATTATTGTAAATTCAATACAATTGGTGGGGAATAGTGTTCTAAATTAATTAAAATTTTACTATTTCCCTCTTTTAAAGAATAAATCTTCTTTTTTATCAAGTTTAATTCTATATTTCCCCTTGAAAGTTTATTTGTGAATCCAGCGGGAATAACAAACTCATTGTCCGGCTGCGGGCCTTTTATTTCTAAATTTACTCCTTGTTGTTTCTCATCAATTAAAAGAATAACCAATGTTTCTTCAGATTGCAGTAGTTGCTCGTCTTGCAAACTGAAGGTGAAGTCGTTCGACGAGATTAAGTTTTTATTGGTAATGACGAGATTGGGTTGCGTAAGAGATAAATTTACTTTTTGAAGCCCTTTGGGACAGTGAATCAAGTCAACCGTCATATCTTTCTGATAGGGGGCCGTAAATTCTCCGGCATAGAAACGAGTGAACTCCGAACGGGGCTTCTCTTGCAACAAAAAATTATTGAAGGCGGGGACTGACTTCCAATCGGGCTTTTGTAAAATGCTATCGGATAATTGCTCTCCAAATTCTACCTGAACGGTATAGTAACCCTCTGGATTTAAGTATCGTACGTAAACACTGCCAATAGCTGCAGGTTCAACCGTTTTTTTTACTTCTTCTTTACAAGATAAAAAAAGGAACAGTAAGGTTACGGTGAGGATTAGGCTGCAGTGTTGTAATTTCATTTTTCTAAAATATGTTTCAAATATAAGGCCTATTTACCATACAATTAAATTTAAGTCGACGAACTGTAAAACAAATTCGATTTTTCCTTTTTTTAATTATTTGTTATATTGTATTATGCTTCACAAACAGACTGCGCAATGAAAAAAATAGATAGAAGAAAATTTATGACCACAGCAGCAGCGGCGGCTTCATTTATGATTATCCCCAGACATGTATTGGGTGGAAAGGGCTTTACCGCGCCGAGTGATAAAGTAAATGTAGGATTGGTAGGGGCCGGAGGAAAAGGGAAGGAAAATGTGCGGGATTTATTTAAATTGAATGACGTTCAAGTTACTTGTTTGGCAGATCCAGCAGAATATTGGGATTTAAACCGTTTTTATTATAAGACCGTTGCAGGGTTGGGGCCAGTTTCGGACATGGTGGAGAATCATTATAAGGAAAAATCAGGGTATTCAAAAGTAAACAGATATATCGATTTTAGGGAAATGTTGTCCAAAGAGACGTCTTTAGATGCTGTTCTTTGTGCTACGCCAGATCATTTACATGCCTACGTTTCCATGCTTTCCATGCAGGCAGGCAAACACGTGTATTGCGAAAAACCACTCACTCACAATATTCATGAGGCGCGCGAGGTTTCAAAAATGGCAAAAAAGACTGGCTTAGCCACTCAAATGGGTAATCAACTGCATAGTTCGCCTGCTATTAGGAATGCAGTCGAATATCTACGTTCCGGAGTGATAGGAAAGGTAAAAGAGGTTCACTCCTGGGTGCCCGCCACGAGATGGACAAATAGTTTGAAAGAAATGCCCACCGCTGCATCGCCCATGCCAAAAGGACTAAACTGGGATCTTTGGGTTGGACCCAGGTCAAACAGACCTTTTAATGAGTTATATGCACCGGTTACCTGGCGTGATTTTTGGGAATTTGGATTAGGGGCTTTGGGAGATTTTGGATGCCATGACCTCGATGCTGCCACCTGGGGCCTGGAATTAGGATTGCCTGCCAAAATACAGGTGCACCCTGCAGGATTTAGTAATTCGGACATAATTCCCTACGGAGAAATTGGATATTTCAGTTTTCCAGACGAGAATAATGGCAATGAATTTATAGATGTGACCTGGTATTCTGGTGGTTTATATCCTAAAAAACCTAAGCAACTTCCATCTGATATTGTCTTTTCCAGAAGAGGGGCCATGTATATTGGAGAAAAGGGCGTCATGGTAACGGGAAATGGGGATACGCCTAAGGTTTTTTCAGATAAAAACCTGGTTCAGTCTGTGGAAACTACCTTTAAATTACCTCCTACCGAGGGGCATCACCGGGACTGGATTAATGCAATTAAAGGAGGACCTGCCGCCAGTTCCAATTTTGAATATGGTGCTCATCTTACCGAAATCACTCTCTTAGGCGTACTTTCTCTTCGGTTGGGAGGCGCATTAATCGATTGGGATGCTAAAAATATGAAAGCCGTTGGATTGCCAAAAGCAGATGAGTATATAAGGGAATCAGAGAGAA
>JBMLQR010000349.1:0-3669 GCA_049241465.1 Saprospiraceae bacterium
TGATAATCTTAAAAAGGATTATCAGGTAGAAACTTTCTCCTTTGGTGAAAAAATGGTCAATGAATTACCCGATAAATTTTCAGATAGAGTAACTAATATGAGTGAGTTATTGGAGGAATTGTCCACTCGCTTTGCAGGTAGCAAAATAGGTGGGGTAGTGCTCGCATCTGATGGTATCTACAACCAGGGTAGCAATCCTTTATACACTGCCGCAAAGTTGAACGCACCTATATATACAATAGGTTTGGGGGATACCTCAATTAGAAAAGATCTTATCATTAATCGCATTTTTCATAACCAAATAGTGTATGCAGGTGACGAAATGGAGGTGCAAATAGATGTTTTAGCTAAAAATTTGATAGGAAAAAGTAGTAAAATCTCTTTGGTTGAGGTGAATGGGGGAAGGACCAGGTTATTGAAATCAGTAGATTTTAAAATAGACAAATCTTCTTTTTTTAATACCTTTTCCTTGACCATTCCAGCTTCTTCACCCGGGACAAAATATTTTCGTATTATAGCCTCTCCGGTTGAAGGAGAAGTATCTAAGATAAATAATAGCCGCGATTTTGTTGTAACGGTGTTAGATGGGCGGCAAAAAGTACTCATTTTTGCACAATCTCCTCATCCCGATATGGGCGCACTTCGACAGTCTTTTAGTGCCAATAAGAATATTGAAGTTAAAACAGCTTTTTTAGGTGATCCTGTTCCTAATTTTGCAGAATATGATTTAATCATTTTGCACCAACTTCCCGCAGTTGGTCGCAATTTTGCGCCAGTCATAAAGCAAATAAAAGATTTAGGGAAATCGCACTGGTGGATTGCTGGGGCACAAACGGACTTTAAAGCATTAAATGAATTTCAGGATGTAAATAGCCTGAGGATTAATTCAAACCTGGGAGCTGAAAGTGAATCATTGTGGAATAAAAATTTTAATTTATTCAGTGGTGAACCTGAATGGCCCCAAAAAACGGACAGATATCCTCCTATTCAAGTGCCTTTTGGTGATATTGAAGCAAATAATGCAGGTCAGGTATTGTTGTATCAGAGAATTAAAAATGTAGGAACTTCCTATCCTTTGTTAACGTTAGGAGAGAATAATGGGGTTAGAAGCGCCCTTTTTATAGGAGATGGCCTGTGGAAATGGAGATTAGCAAACTTTCAGATGTATGAGAATCATGAGGTTTTTGATGATTTAATGGGAAAAATAACGCAATATCTAAGTGTAAAACGCGATAATAGGAGATTCAGAGTAACGACAGGCAAACCTGTGTATGATGAAAATGAGCCCGTTTCCTTTGTTGGAGAACTATATAATGCCTCCTACGAACTCATTAATACCCCCGAAGTTAATCTTGCGTTGAAAAACGCCGAAGGCAAAGAGTTTACATTTTTATTCAATAGAGTGGGTAAAGGCTACCAATTGAACGCTGGGGTACTCCCTACAGGTAGTTACAGTTTTGAAGCCACTACAAGTTATAATGGGAAAGAATGGAAAAGTGACGGTCAATTTACCGTTCAACCGCTACAATTTGAATTCATAAATATAACGGCGGACCATAATATTTTGAAGGCAATAAGCACAGAAAGTGAAGGTCAATTCTTTGGTCAAAAAGAATTGAATGAATTAATTGCAAGCATTAAAAAGTCTGCGGCTCTAAAACCAGTGTTAGTTACTGAAAAGAGTTCACAAACTTTGTTAAGTATGCCGCTACTGCTTCTTCTATTGCTTGTTGCCCTAAGTCTGGAATGGGCAATAAGGAGGTATATTGGTATTTACTAAATCAATTTACCAGCTTACATCTTCTTCACTATTTAATTTAGGCTTGTTTTCAGCTGAATTCTGGTCTTTGGGGTAGTCCTCATCGAATTCTAATCCGTTTTCATACTCCTCGTGACGGCGTGAAAACTCATCGTAGTCATAGTTAGGCATCAGTTCCGTTTTGATATAGGAAATGACATCTTCTAAATTACCAATAAAGCGATTGAAATCTTCTTTGTACAAAAAGATTTTATGTCGTTCATAACCCTCATCATTAAATCGACGGGTACTTTCAGTAAGTGTAAGGTAAAAGTCCTCACCTTTCGTCTTACGAACATCAAAAAAATAGGTTCTTCTTTTTCCTGCTTTTACTTTTACGGAATAAACGCTATCCTGCTTCCGTTGAAATTGATCATTTTCCACAATACATGATTTAAACTTGACGATTATATTTCTAATGTTTACAAATATAACTAATTAAGTAATTAAATTTATTTATTCGTTCATTAGATAGTTTTTAAAGATTTTTCAACCTTTTTCATGGCATTTTCAGGAATTTTCAAAAAAAAATAAAATTAAAATTAAAATAAAAATTTAGTGATTTTCACAAATATTTTAACAAGTATTTGATTTTCATTGTTTTATGGTAAAATTATAATGAAATAGTTTTCACAATGAACTTATTTTGTCTTTGTAAAGCCTTGCAGGCTGTCGCATATTTGTATCGTGGAAGGGAATAAGGGGCAGTTGAAAATCAGAAAACGTTCTGAAGAAAAATTTTGATTATGTTCATGGGATTATATTGTCGGGGTTTTGTCGTCCCGGAAATATTCGGGACGATAATTCCACTATTTAATCCTTGTTACAAGGCAAAAATGTTTGCCTGAAGATAAAGGTCCAGGGGTTTTTCCCCGATTACAATTTGAAGGTGTAAATATACACTCTTTCGGTTAATAAGGGTTTAAGTGGCGGTTTTTTATTAAAACATTAACGTTTGTAAGAAACCGCTACATTGTCCTTCTCAAAATGTGTTTATGTTCATGGGATTATATATAAGTCGTGCCTAAAGGGACGACTTTTTTTTTGCCCCTACCTCACTATACTTTATTCCTGATGTAAGAATTTTTATCTATATTTAATTTATAAATAAATCACATGAAATATTCTTTCCTGCCTCTTCTCGTTTTATTCGCTTTTGCTTGCAAAACTGAATTACCCCAAAAGGATTATGCTTCTTTACAAATATTATTTAAGGATTGGAGAGCTTTTGAAGTGCCTCCCTTACGGGATGATGCTCCTGATTATACCAAAGCAACCTTTAGCAAAAGAATGAAAGATTTTGAAATTCTTAAAAAAAGGTTGAACCATTTTGATACCAGCGGCTGGCAGGTGGCTCAAATGAATGACTGGAAGATTATCCATGCTGAAATGAATGGCTTCGATTTTAATCATAGGATTTTAAAACCCTGGGAAAGAGATCCGGCTTTTTATAAATTATTATGGACTGAAAGAAGCGATGTGCCCGCTCATGAAGGTCCAACGCCTCATTTTACTACCGAACTCTGGCAGTATAATTTCCCCTTGAACACAATGGAAAGAAAGAAATTTATTGAAAATATTAATAGAATTCCTCCTTTTTGTGAACAGGCAAAATTAAATCTGACAGGTAACGCAAGGGATTTATGGATTGCAGGTATCAGGGATATTAATGGGCAGGCCGCCGATTTAAATAGTGTGCTGGATCTTCCTGGCGTTTCTTCCGATGAATCTTTAGTTTCTGCCATTAAAGCGGCTATCGCTTCAACCAATGGATTGGAAAAATGGCTCATCTCCGAAACCAGTAAAAAAAATGGTCCTTCTGGTATTGGAAAAGATAATTATACCTGGTATTTGAAAAATGTTCACCTCGT
>JBMLQR010000350.1:0-2505 GCA_049241465.1 Saprospiraceae bacterium
TTTCTGGCAGATTAAATACGGAACAAAGAGGCCGGTTTCTCGGTGAATTCGATACTGGTGACGAGTTATTGATCCTTTACAAAAATGGGAGCTATATTACTACCCCGCTCGATATTACAAAAAGATTTCAATCTGATGATTTTCTATATATCGGACAGTGTAACAGAAAAGATGATGTTATCACAGCGGTGCATTATGACGGGCATAAAGGGTGGACTATGGTAAAAAGGTTTCATATTGAAACAACACAAGCTGATCAACGATTCAGTTATCTGACGGATCATCCCGAATCTCAACTGCTCTTTTTAAGTGTTGAACCCTCCCCTAAAATTAAATTTCAAATTAAAGTGGGGAATAAAAAATCAGAGGGAGAAGCGTTGTTAACTGACATTGTCGATATTAAAGGGTGGAAAGCTGTCGGAAATCGCTTAAGTGACAAAAAAATAAGCGATATTGAAATTATCGAACCACTTGATACTGCAGAACCGCCTATTGTGGAAGAGGGACAACAAACTCTTTTTTAGAGGGAAGCCTTAATTATTAAGGTAATATGACAAATCTTAGTATTTTTGATAAAATAAACCTTTTTTATGAAGACGCACTTGAAGGTATTAACACCACATGCCATTTGTTTAAGTATTTTAATACTTGTAAACTTAATTTATTTTCTACCTCAATTTCAGGGAAAGGAAATAACTCAGGGAGATATTGTATCTTATAATGGCGCTTCTGTTGAGATTAGTAATTATGCCAGTGAAAAAGGAGAACCTCTTTTTTGGACAAATGCTATGTTTGGAGGAATGCCTACCTACATGATTGGTATTAGTCTGAATAGTTTTTATCTGGACTGGGTGTCAAGTTACTTACAACTAAAGTTCAGTTATCCCATGGGCGTGTTTTTAGCTCAAATGATAGCTTTTTATATCCTGATGACCGTCATGGGAATAAGTCCCTATCTTTCTGTTATTGGGGCCATTGCCTTTGGATTTACCACGAATAATTTTGTTTTATTCGATGCAGGGCATAATTCTAAATTAGGTACTATCGTTTTCAATCCTCTGGTACTTGCCGGTTTATTCCTACTTTACACCAAAAGAAAATATATATTAGGGGGCATACTTTTTTCTGTTGCTACTGCCAGCACTTTGTATGCAAACCACCCCCAAATGACTTATTACTTTATAATATCTTGCGTCATTTTAGCTGCATTCTGGCTTGTGCAAAGTATTAAGGAAAAAGAATTCAATCATTTGGCTAAAACTGCTTTTTCAGTTGCCATTGGTGCTGCTTTGGCATTAGCTGCCTCCTCAGCCAATGTCTTCATAGCATTGGACTATTCTAAAGATACCTTAAGAGGAGAACCCATCTTAAAAAAGGAAAGCGCTGGACAAATCCAATCAACCGGTGCAGTTTCAGATGATAATCCAACCGATGGATTAACCTGGGAATATGCCATGCAGTGGAGTAATAATTTTCAAGATGTGTTGTCTATGCTTATTCCATCTGCTGCAGGTGGAAGCTCAAATGAAGAGGTTAGCAAAGGAGAAACTTTTACTCTTTTGAAAAACAGTGGAAATGCGGTAAGTTCAAATGGTAATATGCAATTACCCCTATATTGTGGTGCCCTGCCCTTTACCAGTGGCCCTAACTATTTAGGGGCTTCCGTTATATTTTTGTTCCTCCTTGGCTTTTTCCTGGAAAAAGGAAGCTTACGCTGGTGGCTTTTAACCTCATTCCTTCTTACCGCATTACTCTCTATGGGTAAGAATTTATCTATACTGCAAAGCTTGTTTTTTGATTATTTA
This sequence comes from Saprospiraceae bacterium, assembly GCA_049241465.1. Taxonomy (GTDB): domain Bacteria; phylum Bacteroidota; class Bacteroidia; order Chitinophagales; family Saprospiraceae; genus BJGN01. The sequence continues at coordinate 1,806 of JBMLQR010000350.1, forward strand.
CCTCTGTATAATAAATTCAGAGCACCAAGTTCTATTTTGACCATAACCCCTTTATTCCTTCCTATTTTGGGTATTTTGGGTTTAAATGGCATCATTTACAGGAAGTATAGCACTGATTTAATATTAAAATCGTTAAAAAACGCATTTTTTATTACTGGCGGAATTCTCTTGTTTTTTATTCTGTTTGGTACCAGCTTTTTTGGTTTTCAAGGAGCAAGTGACGGTCAACTTCAACCACAACTATTGACCACCCTTATACAAGATCGCAAAGCATTTTTCAGAGCCGATGCGATAAGATCACTTTTAATTGTCATTGGTATAGCTTCCGTTATTTATGCTTTCATGAAAAATTGGTTTAATCCATCTGTAGCCATTCTCTCCATTGGATTAGTTGTTTTATTTGATGTTTGGGGTGTTGGTGCCCGCTACCTAAGCAAAGATAAGTTCCAAACCGCATCTCAGGTAAATACTCCCCTATTGGAAAGACCAGTAGACCAACAGATTAAACAAAATGAAAAAAGCAGAGGCGATTACAGGGTTTTAGATCTCTCCGTAAATGTATTTAACAATTCTACTACCAGCTACCACCACAATACCATTGGTGGATATCATGCAGCCAAATTGATGCGATACAATGATATCATCGAAAAGCAAATAAGCAATAATAATCAGAATGTGATTAATATGCTTAATGCCAAAT
>JBMLQR010000351.1:0-10121 GCA_049241465.1 Saprospiraceae bacterium
GAAATAAGTTTGGCATAGTTCCAGAATTCTTTGTTGAATGAGCGGGACAATCCTTCAATCGTGATTTTATAGCCGTCTTTGTCCGTGAACTGGAAATCATATCTGCTTTTACCTTTGTCATCCTTTGCCTTGATAACCCAACCCTGTGTTACGTAATCCGGGAATTTAAAAATATCAACGGCAGCACCCGTGAATATTTCATAAGGTCTGTTATGTAAAAGACCAATGACAGCCATCCATGGTTCGTTATTGTTCATAAAACGAACAACTTTAGCATCTAATATGACAGGTCTTTTGGGTGAAGAAGTTTCAGGAAAAGAAGAAATAGGTTGTTCAGAGGTACTATCCTTTTTATCAGAGATAAGGACCCCAGAACGAGAACCGTCTCGATAAATTGTACAGCCTTTACAGCCTTCTTCCCACGCAGTCAAATAAATCTGTCTTACCATATCTACAGAAGTCTCCTCAGGCACATTTACAGTTACTGAAATCGAATGATCTACCCATTTTTGGATAGCACCCTGCATTTTTACCTTTTGAACCCAATCTACATCATTTGCTGTTCCCTTGAAATAGGGACTGGTAGCTATTATTTTCTCTAATTCGTCGGCTGGTAGTTTTTTTACTCTATCTACATCGTACCCATTTATTTGCAACCAATCCAAAAATTTATGGTGGAAAACGTGGAATTCTTCCCAGTGATCCCCAACTTCGTCTATAAAGTTAACTTCGACTTCCGGATCATTAGGATTAACTTTACGCCTTCTGGTGTAAGAAATCATGAATACTGGTTCTATTCCTGAAGTGGTCTGCGTCATCAAACTGGTTGTACCCGTCGGAGCAATGGTCAATAATGCAATATTACGTCGGCCGTGAACGAGCATTTCTTCATATAACGCTGGATCAGCTTCTCGCAAACGCTGGATAAATGGGTTGTTTTGCTCCCTTTCGGCGTCAAATACAGGGAAACTTCCTCTGTCTCTGGCGAGATAAACAGAACTTCTGTAGGCATTAATGGCCAGTGTTTTATGAACCTCAACAGATTTGGCTGTTCCTTCTTCTGAACCATATCGCAAGCCGAGTGCCGCCAGCATATCGCCTTCCGCCGTGATGCCTACGCCAGTTCTTCGTCCGTTAATACATGTTTCTTTAACCTTTTCCCAAAGGTTCTTTTCAACCGATTTCATAATGCTATCTTCTGGATCGCGCTCCACTTTGGCAAGAATACCATCGATTTTTTCGATTTCTAAATCGATGATATCATCCATTAGTCTTTGGGCAATCTGCACATGTTTTGAAAAAAGATCGAAGTCAAAAGAAGATTCAGGCGTAAAGGGATTCTTAACGTAATTGTATAAGTTAATAGCAAGTAAACGACAGCTATCATAAGGGCAAAGTGGAATTTCACCGCAAGGGTTAGTCGAAACGGTTTTGTACCCTAAGTCTGCATAACAATCAGCGACGGATTCCCTGATGATAGTGTCCCAAAACAGCACACCAGGTTCAGCAGATTTCCATGCGTTATATATAATTTTGTCCCAAATTTTTGAGGCATCTACCTCCTTTGTAAACGTTGGATTTTTACTGTCTATGGGATATTGCTGTACGTATTTTTTTCCAGAAATTACAGCACGCATGAATTTATCATCAATCCTAACTGATACATTTGCACCAGTAACCTTTCCCTGTTCTAGTTTTGCATCTATAAAATCTTCAGCATCAGGATGTTTACTTGAAACTGATAACATTAAAGCACCACGACGACCATCTTGTGCAACCTCACGGGTTGAATTGGAATATCTTTCCATAAAAGGAACTATACCTGTAGAAGTTAAGGCAGAATTCATTACGGGGCTTCCCTTTGGACGAATATGTGATAAATCATGTCCTACACCACCTCTTCTTTTCATTAATTGAACCTGCTCCTCATCGGTTCTGATAATACCGCCATAAGAATCTGCTCCAGTGCCTATGACAAAACAATTGCTGAGGGAAGATACCTGAAAATGATTGCCAATGCCTGCCATGGGGCTTCCCTGAGGGATGATATATTTGAAATCGGCAAGTAAGTCGTATATTTCAGACTCAGTTAATGAGTTGGCATATTTAGCTTCAATTCTTGCCAGTTCTTTGGCAATCCTTCTGTGCATATCATCAGGTGATTTTTCGTAAATCTTGCCAAATGAATCTTTTAAGGCATACTTGTTTACCCAGACACTAGCTGCCAGCGTATCACCCTTAAAGTAATCCGTAGCTGTGGCAAGTGCCTCTTCGTAGGAATACGTTTTTTCGAGGGTCTGTTCTGACTTTTTTAACATTAATGAAGTTCCCATAGCTCTTTAAATTTCAAATCTTAAAAAAAAAATAATAATAATAAAATGGTACCCGACCAGGTGTCGGTTAGGTAAGGTTTCTCTTTTCCAGGAGTGGGAGTAGTTTGTTCTTAGTGTTCTAATGAATTCGGCTGCAATTTAATCTACCTATTTGAATTGTACAAATTTTGGTATCAACGTAATTTGAACAAGCTGTGGATAACTTTATAAAATGTTATTTTATCAGAGATTAATAAAGGTTAAAAATGTTTAATATGATTTGATTTTCAATATTTTGTATAAAATAAAAAAATAATTTGTTTTGTTAGTAAATAACTTAAAACAAAATGTTGTTGTGGAAAACCTGTATATTTTCCACAACAACATGTTGGTAATGTTAGTTTTCCTTGTTATTCAACAGTTCTACAACGGTGCTGGTAATATCCAATTTTTTATCTACCATAAGTACGCCGGTACCTGTAGCGTAGTTCAAGATATATTGATATCCTTTCTCTTTTCTTACTTCCTCGAGAATGCCTTTTAGTTTACCTTGAATGATACCTTGAAGGGCTTGTTGATCCGCCAAAAGTCCTTGTCCCAATCTTTCTTGCTCTGCGGCAAGACTTTGTTGTTTTTGCATAAGACGCTGTTCTTCTTCCTGTACCTGACGAGGGGTTAAAGTACCCGTTTGCACTCTATTTTGGGCCTGGGCAAACTCTCTTTGCAACGCTTGTCCTCTGGCTTGAAGGGAGGCTTCGGCTTCTTTTCCTTTTTGTTCCAACTTTGCCGCTTCTTCTTTAAAGAAACCATAATTTGACAACAAGCTATCTGTGTTTATGTACACAATGGAACCATCGGGAGTATTTGCACTGGTAGCCGCGGTACTTGAAGCAGTTAAACCTTTATTGGCACTGATAAATTTATCAACTAAAAGGAAGGCGACTGCCAAAATCAATAAGATGTTTACGATGGAAAGTTCGTTTTTCATGATGAGTTTGGTGAATGTTTTAAAATTATAACAAACAAAAGTGCTATTTTTTTTCTGCATCACAAAGGAAAAGTACGCCGTTATTTTCTTATATTGATTAAATAAAATTTTTAATTGTTTAGCATGCTTATAATTTTCTCCTTCCTTCTATCCTTTTTATCCGTTTTTTTATCCGATGGCTCCCCATTTTTATTGGCAAAAAATACCAATAATCCCAATATTATACTCATTTATATGGATGATCTGGGGTTCGGTGATTTGTCGTGTAATGGAGCATTGGGACATACTACTCCAGCTATTGATAAATTAGCATCAAAGGGTATGCGCTTTACTAATTTTTTAACTGCTCAAGCTGTTTGCAGTGCTTCGCGTGCGGCGTTACTAACAGGTTGTTACCCAAATAGAGTAGGCGTTTCAGGGGCTTATTTCCCAGGCTCAAAAGTTGGACTTAGCCCTGAGGAGGTTACCATAGCTGAACTATTGAAACAAAGAAATTATAAGACAAGTGCTGTTGGGAAATGGCATTTGGGTGATCACCCCTCATTTATGCCGCTAAATCAGGGTTTTGATTCTTTTTTCGGCTTACCTTATTCAAATGATATGTGGCCAGTCCATTATGATGGTTCTCCCTCTACCGACTGGAAAAAGTCGATTCCAACCCTTCCGTTGATTCTAAATAAGGATACCTTTGCTTTGATAAATACCTTGCAGGAACAGGGGAATTTAACCAAGCAATACACGGAACGCGCTATCTCATTTATAGAATCCAATAAAAAAGAGCCATTCTTTCTTTATTTGGCGCACTCCATGCCTCATGTGCCCATCGCTGTTTCCAATAGATTCAATAATTATACCGGGAAAGGTTTATTTGCTGATTTGATGGCAGAAATCGATTGGTCCATAGATTCAATAGTAAAAACCTTGGATAGATTGGGGCTTTCCAAAAATACGATGATTATTTTTACAAGTGATAATGGTCCATGGCTCAATTATGGTAATCATGCCGGCAGTGCGGGTGGATTCAGGGAAGGAAAAGGAACTACTTTTGAAGGGGGACATCGGGTCCCCGCCATTATTTGCTGGCCAGCAGTAATTCCTGCAGGGACAATTTGTAATCAGTTGGCTTCGTCAATAGACATATTTCCCACAATCGCTGATATTGTTAAGGTAGCTTTGCCCTCAACTACCCTCGACGGAATTTCTTTTTTGCCATTCCTTCAGGGTAATATTAATTATCCTATACGACGAGAGTTTCTCTATTACTATAGAAAAAATTCTCTGGAAGCAGTGAGATATGATCAGTGGAAACTAGTATTTAAACATTCGGGAAGGACTTACTCGAAGCATTTACCAGGAAAAGACGGATTTCCAGGTGCTTCTCCGGAAGATTTCCCTTTTCCACAGGCGCTTTATAATCTAAGTCGTGATCCTTCTGAATCATACGATGTTCAAGAAGCTCACCCAGATATTATGCAAAAATTGGTTCAACTGGCAAATGAGGCCAGGTCCGATTTAGGGGATGATCTTACCGGAGTAAAGGGTAACGGACGACGTGCAGCGGGTTTGGTGAACTGAAAGCTTTCTGGGTTATAAAATTAGGTCTTAGGTAACTCTCCTAACCATTCACTGGCAATTTCTTCATCGGAAAATTCAGGAATAGCAGCATTAGGATCAAATTTTTCTTGTGTGCCAGATTCCTCTATTTGTATTTCATCCAATTGGGAGACTCTTCTTTGAATGTTTATCGGAATAAGGGATGAAGTGTTTTTCTGGTACTCAAAAGCTTCCATGCTCACATTGGCTTTGGCTACTAGCGTATGATGTCTTCTTGAATAAAATGCAGCCTCCAGTTCAATTTTATTTTGATCGGCATATATCGCCCTGATGCCAATTACAATGGTGTCAGGGAAGGTTACAGGCGTTTGATAAACAATGCTTTGTTGTTTTACCCTGAATCCTGGCTCCTCGTCGTTGTCAATGATGTCAAGTCCTAATCGTATGAAATATTCTACTCTCGCGACCTCAAACCAACTGAAAAAGCGCGTGCTATTTACCTGTTGAGAAATATCCATATCACTCCATAATACCTTGATATCAACCTTAACAGCATACAGATTTAATTCTTCTAACATACCAAAATTTAATTCATGAAATTCAAAGCTAAAGGATAAAATATGATTTTAACCAAAATAATTACTATTTTTGTAAAATTGCTGCCAGATTCATTCAGATACAATCATTTTAACTTATTATGGGACTAATTATTTCGCTATTAAATCATAAAGGAGGTGTGGGGAAAACGACCAGTGCAATAAATATAGGTGCTGGTTTGGTAGAGTTGGGAAAGCGGGTTTGTCTTTTAGATTTGGATCCGCAGGCTAACTTAACGATTTCTCTTGGTTTACCCAGATTTCCTAATACTATTTATGAGGCATTAAGAGGGGAAAGCCCTCTGGTGCCTTATCCAGCTAAAGATAATCTGGATGTCATTATCTCTACCCTCGATCTTTCCGGTGCCGAAATGGAATTGATAAACGAAGCTGGAAGAGAGTATATCTTAAAGGAATTATTGGATCAAATTAAAGATAATTATGACTTTATTATCATCGATTGCCCTCCTTCTTTAGGTCTGCTCACTCTGAATTCCCTGACTAGCTCCGATTTTGTTCTTATACCGCTGCAAACTGAGTTCCTCGCTATGCAGGGTCTGGCTAAAATTAAGCAGGTTATTCAAAAGGTTCAACTTAGATTAAATAAAGATTTGCAAATTGCAGGCGTCGTGGCTACTATGTATGATCAGAGAAAGGTACTAAATAGAGATGTCGTTGATACTATTAGAAAGTATTTTGGAGAACTTTTATTTGAAACGCTAATCAGAGATAATGTTGCGCTCGCAGAAGCGCCTGCTCAACGCAAAGATATTTTTGCCTATAGTCCTGCTAGTCCGGGATCTGAAGATTATTTAGCACTTTGTAAAGAATTACTCACCAGAACAGGAGGTGCCTAAAAATACCACTTGTTTTTTGATTTAAAATAAAATGAGTAAAAAAAGATTTACGATGGGTATGGAGAACCTCCTCCATGAAGCTAGTCAATCTAGCCCCGTCTTTGATTCGGAAAGTCCAAAAAATCAACAAGTCTCTCTTCCTACGGAAGGAAATACAAGACCTGTTGAAGGTATTTCCCTGATTGGCGAACAACCATTAACGCCACTAAGGCGCTCGCACGGAAAAAAATTTAGTGAAGATTTGCAAACCTTTCTTCAAGAGGCTTTCGATGATTCATTTGAAAAATATTCCGATCCTAATTATGTTCAGGACGACTCAAGTAATAAGAAGCGAACCCTGAAGCCTATGGCTGGTCTCGATGCCATTCTGAGAAGTACCGTTGATCCTAAATCTATGAGGCTCGGACCAGGTAACACTCGCAGATTAACGCTCGTTTTTGATGAGAGTAAGTTGAATAAACTCAAATCTATAGCCAGATTGGAGCGTTCTTACCTCAAAGATATTATCGACGAAATTGTTGAAGAATTCATAAAAAAATACGAGGTTCAGAAAGGACTTGTAGAATAATTTGTTCTTTATCCCTAAACTTTTTATTAATTTTTAGCTTTTTTAAGATTAAAAATAATATGTTATATGCAAGATTATTGGCATTGTTTTTACTCCTAAACCTCCTTGGATGTAAAAATAATGATGTAGAGGTTCTTCATAAAGAAATTATGGACATTCATGATGAGGTTATGCCCAAAACAGGTGAAATAACTTATCTTTATATGGCCCTTAGAAAAAAAGTGGAAACTGATTCGACGATTTCCTCAGTTCAGAAGATGGAGCTCCAGAAACAAGCAGACGATTTAGAGAAAGCTGAAGACGAGATGATGGTCTGGATGAATGATTATATTCCGCCACATAAAATGAAGTCTTCAAAAAATGAAAATGAAATGATAGACTATCTCCAAGAACAAAAAAAGATAATATCTAATATCAAAGTCCATACCAATGCCAGCCTGGCTTCAGGTAAAAAATGGAAGGAGATGCTCTCCATAAATAATTAGTGAATGAGTTATACAAATATATTTTTGATATTTCTATTCATTCTATCCTTATCTCTCAGTTGTAGTAAGGTCGAATCAGCTCCGCTTCCCATTTTAGGAAATAAGGAAACGCTGGAGGATGGTACGATAAAATATCACACAATTCCCTCTTTTTCCTTTATTGACCAAGATAGTATGCCTTTTACCGAAAAGTCGGTGGAGAATAAAATATATGTGGTAGATTTCTTTTTTATAAGCTGTCCAAGTATCTGCCCAATGGTCAGCAGACAAATGCTAAGAGTCTATGACCAGTATTTGAAGGAAGATAAATTAATGTTCGTTTCTTATTCTATCGATCCCAAGCGGGATACCGTGGAAAGACTGGCAAATTACGCAAGAAATCTTGGCGTAAATACAGAAAAATGGAAATTTGTAACAGGTAAAAAGGAAGCTATTTTTGATATTGCAAAAGATTACTTTAGTATCGCCATAGAGAATGAAGAGGCACCGGGTGGCTTCGATCATAGTGGGCGGCTCATCTTAGTGGATGACAAAAATCATATAAGGAGCTTCTGTGACGGAACAGATCCATTGTCAGTGGATGGCTTCATTCAAGATATTCAAAAATTATTAAATGAAACAAAAGGGGAGGTAAAAAAGTAGATGTATTCTACGTTTTTTACCTCTTTCTTCTATTTATTTAGTTTTGATTACCCAAAATTAAAGGTAAGCCATCCTTGCCGCTGCCAATAATTATTATCTTTGAATTAGGGGAATTAGCTAGTTTCAACGTAGCTTCAATGCCTTTGTCCTTTAATATTTTGTCTGATAAACTCGCCGTGAGTATTTGGTTCGATTCAGCCTTCGCTTTAGCTTCAATGATTTTACGCTCTGATTCCTGCTTCTCCTGATCAAGTATATATTCAAATTTTAAGGATAATTGCTCAGCTTGTATTTTTTCCTCAATAGCGGTTCTTACCTTTTCAGGTAAACTTATTTCGCGAATCAACGCAGCTCTTAAAGTAACAAAGTTTTTACTCAGCGTTGATTCCAGATCTTTTTGAATAAGTGTCTGCACTTCCTCCCGTCGCGTAGAATATAATTCCTCCGGGGTAAACCGGCCAATTATTTTTCGAACGGAACTCCTTACTTCCGGTCTAATCAAAGACTGGATGAAATCTTTACCAAATGTTTCGTGAAGTTCAGGGATTTTGTCAAACGATGGATGTGCTCTAACGGTTACATCAACTCTTATATTTAATCCATTACTTGACAAAACATCCATCTGTTCCTCCAATTGTTGTTCTCTAACATTGTAAATGTACATGGAGTTCCATGGTGCATATACATGAAAGCCAGGACTGTAGATTTTTGTCTTTTCGAGTCCTCCCGAAAATCTTCTGAATAAAACACCTCGCTCACCTGCATCAATGGTGATGAACGTCGCATTTGAAAAAATGATGACCACAATAGCAATGAGTAAGATAACCCCTAAGGTCCCAAGAAATTTGCCAGAGGGAAATCCCAAGTTTGGTTGGCTCATATTATTTCGTTTTTTGATTGTTAATGTATAAAGATAAGGGATATTTAGTTCAAAATGATTGTACTTAATTCAAAGGTCAATTGTTAATGATAAATTAATGATTCGCTCAAGTTTCGTTTTTATTTTTTTTAACCTATTTTTGGAAACTAAAATCCAAACACATGAGAATTTTTTTAATTTTCGCTGCCTTGATTACCTCCATCCTTGTAATGGGTGCTAAAATATCAATCAGTGAACCAATGTCAAATACACCTTCAGCGGTGGACGGAAAAAAGATTTATAAGCAATATTGTGTTACCTGCCATGGTATTTATGGAGATATGGGCGCCAGTGGTGCCGCTAATCTTACCATTTCAAAACTTAAATTAAACGAAAGAATTGAAGTGATTACTAATGGCAGAAAAGCTATGGCCTCTTTTAAAGCTTTACTTGATAAAGAGAAAATTAAGGCCGTTGCTCAATATACAATGACACTTAAGCCTGAGTAATTTTCTTATAGCCTCATAATTAATGCCCAACATTGGAAAATAAAAGTAAACGGATTCTGGTAACCGGTGGAACAGGGTTCTTAGGTTCTTATCTGTTAAGATTTTTAGTCCAACATGGCTACACTAATATTCGGGCTATTAAAAGAAAAAATAGTTCCCTCGATTTGGTTGGTGATATTGCCAACCAAATCGATTGGGTAGAAGGAGAGCTGACTGATTGGTTTTTTCTTTCCGATTGCTTTGAAGATATAGATTGGGTTTTTCATGTCGCTGCTCTCGTTTCATTCGATGCCAGAGATTATAAAGAGATGCAGCTAATCAATGTAAGGGTAACTGCCGATTTGGTCAACCTTTCATTGGATAATCATATTCAGAAATTTTGTTTCGTCAGCTCTATCGCTGCTTTAGGTAGGTCTAAAGTTGGGGAAACATTAGACGAAAGTGCTGTTTGGAAACATAGTCCCTATAATTCTCGTTACGGTATGTCTAAATTTCTAGGCGAACAAGAAGTCTGGAGAGGGATGGCTGAGGGATTGTCGGCCGTTATTGTAAATCCTGGGATGATTCTTGGCAGCGGTCGCTGGAATGAAGGCACTTCTCGCTTCTTTTCTCTCATTGATAGTGGATTTCCTTTTATTCCCAATGGGGCAGCTACCTGGGTGGATGTTAGAGATGTGGTATCGGCGATGTATCAACTTATGATTTCAGATATTCATTCTCAACGGTTCATTTTAGTAGCCGGTATTCAATC
>JBMLQR010000351.1:10221-11834 GCA_049241465.1 Saprospiraceae bacterium
AATGTTAATAGTAATACTTTTTCATACAGTTAGTAAGTTGATAAACTAGTGAGTGTAGTCAGGATGATCTCTTCTTTAGGGGTCATCTTTTTGTTTTTAGTGCGCTTATGTAACGGTAGTCACATTATTATTCAGTGCAATGGTCTTATTTTGTGTATCTTCTGCACCTGATCAATGCATTTATATGTCTTTGAAAACATTTTTTCCCATTCTTGAATTAGTAAATTCCTACTCGAAAGAGGATTTTAAAAGGGATCTCTATGCCGGCTTAATTGTCGGTATCATTCTGGTTCCTCAAGGAATGGCCTATTCTATGCTGGCAGGGCTACCCCCAATACATGGACTTTATGCAGTGACTATTCCTCTTCTCGTTTACGCTATGTTGGGAACTTCCAGGCAATTAGCTGTAGGGCCTGTAGCCATGGATTCAATTCTTACAGCTTCAGCCATACAGGCTTATGCCGTTTTAGGATCCCACGCCTATGTGGAAGCAGCGTTGACCTTAGCCTTAATTGTAGGAATTATTCAATTTTTAATGGGGGTTTTTAGGATGGGTTTCTTAGTGAATTTCCTTTCCCAACCCGTTATTAGTGGCTTTACTTCTGCTGCTGCTTTGATCATTATGGGTTCGCAGTTAAATCATTTAACCGGTATCGATTTTACCCAAAAAGGGCATTTTTTAGTTTCCTTTTCGGAGTGGTATCAGCGTTTCGGAGAGACCAATTTACCAACCTTCTTTTTAGCCGTAGGTGGTGTGTTTCTGTTAATAGCTTTTAAGGAGTTCAAAATATCTGTTCCCGGAGCTCTGGTTTTGGTGTTGGGTGGTATCTTAATCACAAAATGGGGAAACTTAGATGCTTCAGGCGTTAAAATATTGGGAAAAATTCCAGGGGGCTTGCCGGAACTTTATCTACCAAAACTGAATTGGACCATGTTTCGGGACTTGCTGCCTGCCGGTTTTGCCATTTCTCTGGTCGGATTTTTAGAGAGTTTTTCTATCGCTAAAACCATGCAGAGAATTCATAATAATTACAAACTGAGAGCAAATCAAGAGTTAATCGCACTTGGTACCGCAAATATGTTGGCTGCGCTCGTTCGCGCTTTTCCCATTACCGGGGGCTTCTCCCGCACCGCCGTAAATCATCAGGCTGGGGCAAAATCAGGCGTGGCATCGATCGTTTCTTCCTTATTTATTATAATTACCCTACTTTTTTTGACTCCATATTTTTACTTTTTACCCAAGGCTCTCCTGGCATCCATTATCTTGTTTGCTGTCTATACATTACTCGATGTCAAAGAACCTAAGTTTTTATGGAAAAGTAATCGGCAAGATTTTTTCATGCTACTGGCAACTTTTTTTAGTACTTTATTTTTTGGCATTATAATCGGTATTGGTATCGGTGTCCTTTTATCGCTCTCCCTCATGATTTTTAGGGCTTCAAGACCTCATTTTGCTATTTTAGGTAGAGTTCCCGATTCTGATGTTTTTAGAAATATCAATCGTTTCCATGGATTGGAAGTTGTTCCAGAAATATTAATCGTCCGCTTTGATGCCGACCTTTTCTTTGCTAATATCTCTTTCTTCAGAGATAAATTAACAGATTGGATTATTG
>JBMLQR010000352.1:0-1552 GCA_049241465.1 Saprospiraceae bacterium
AAAGGGCTAAAATCGCAGGTTTTATAAACAAACAGTTTCTATTTATGGTACTATTTACGCTCAATTGTCTAAGAAAAATGTTCTCGTCACTATTGTAAAGCAAGGGATATCCAGAGGCTCCTCTCCATGGTTGTGCTGCAGTAAACCAACCTGTTGGTGCTGCAGCGGTCATGGTTGTATTGTAATTGTATAGTTTAACAGGCAGGGGCCCTCCCGTTAAACCTGCTTTTGCATCATTCAGGAACGTTAAAGCCGTAGCATAATTGCCCATCTGAAAATAAACCATACCTAACATATATTGTGCAGCCGGCCTTGACATTCTTACACGACTGTAAACCTTTGGTTGTAAATCGGGTATAGCCTGGGTAAGTTCATTAATAACAAAATCATACAATTCCTTTACCGTAGCTCTTTTGAAATCGGAAGCGTTTACGTCAGCATTGACTACAATAGGCACTGATAAGTCGGTAGTGGCAGTATTCACATTATAGGGTTGACCAAATAAATTAGCCACTAAAAAATGATTAAATGCTCTACAGGCCTTTGCCTCTGCTAATAATTCTTTTTTCTTATCTTCTGATCCTCCTTCCGAGGACATTACGCCTGCAGCTACTAAATTATAGTTATATAGCTGGTTGTAAAATGCACCCCATTCATTCGATTCATCGGTGGGCAAATAAGGATTGGCCTCCCATTTGAATCCATTTTGCCAGGCTATGGTTGGAATGGCATTTAGAAATCCCGCAGATGAAAATACGTCATCTCCCATGAATAAGGGCATTTCAGCAGAACCCAATAAACTTGAAATTCCACCAGGTTGATTTCTGACATTCAGATAACTGAATAAATTGGCATTATTGAAAATACCGTTAAACTGGTCGGTTGTTTTTAATACATCTAATCCTTTTGGCGTTACATCTAAAAATGACTCGCAACCTGAAATAGATATCCACAACGTACAGATGAAGGCAAAACTTTTTATCGTTGATTTTTTCATTTTCTCTTTTTTAAAAAATTATTTGAAGGAGGCTCTTAAACCAAAAGTGTAGAATACCGGCATTCTGTCTAATCTCAAACCTTGCTGATAATCAAAGTATTCCGGATCTATATTGTTTTGGTTTTTAGTCCACAATAACAAATTGTTTATCTGGCCGTAAATATTCAAATCTCTCATGGATAGTTTTTCGGCTATGTTTTTACCGAATTGGTAATTAACGGTTAAATCTCTAAGTTTCGCATAAGAAGCCGAAGTTATATTGCTTAAGCCCTGTGTATAAAAATTAGTGTTTCTTTGGGTTGATGAGGTTGATGCATTAGCGACATATTTAGGTATATCCGTGTTCAGCTCATCTCCTTCTTTTTTCCATCTGTTGTCGAAATAATCGGGTAAATTAGTTAACAATCTGCCTGTGTAAAAGCGATTAACATCCAGTCTCATTTTATGACCCAGATTAAATACTACCAGAAAGGATAAACTGAAATTTTTGTAAGTAACAATATTGGTTAAACCGCCATACCAAAGTGGCTGGGTAGTTCCTGCAAACTGTGGATC
>JBMLQR010000353.1:0-29376 GCA_049241465.1 Saprospiraceae bacterium
TTATAGCGCGAGTGCACGAAGTAATGTATCGGCATTAAATTCTTTTTCAATACTTGGAAAGTAAGTACTGTATGCCTCTTTCTGTAATTTGGTAGCATATATTTCGTGGAAGAAATATCGGCCATCTTTTATAACATAATTAAGAATAAAGAAACGATAAACCTCTGGTATAAACCTGATCTCCGTTTCGGTGAGCGGATAAACGCGATGGTATGCTTTAAGAAATATCATAAACCGGTCTTCCATTAACGTGGAAATATTGTAGCTGAATACGGTTCTGTCACCAGCATCAGATACAATGCGACTAAGAAAATAAAAATCTAAAATTCGGGAAGCCATTCTAAACCAATCATAATCCCATCGGGAAAACAGACTGGTTTGATTTGTGACAGAAAAATTTCCAATATTCCAGTCCACAAAAACAGGTAGTTTCTGTAACTTATCAATCCTTAATAAATCGCTGTTTGTAAAGAAACGCTCACATTGTTCTTGAATGACGGAAGCATATAATCTGTGTTCAAATTGACCGAAATCAGTTGATAATATGTCCAGCAAATGGTAAAGATCTGATTTAAGTGTTTTTGAGGAGGGTGGCAAAGTATTCGAAACTCTGGAACAAGCTTTATGAAATGCCGCAAATTCTTCTCCCAGTCGTTCAATTTGTGTATGATTTAATCGTGCGGGTAATTTCTGATCAATGGTAACAGGATTATAAAAAACAACCCAGGCATCAATCAAAGAATCTTTATACCTATGCACAAATAGCTGATTTCCTTTAATTAAGGAACGGGCTAAAAAGTGATTAAAAGGGGTATTTAAATTATTTGCAAGGACATTTATAATGGAGTGATCCTCGATAAAATGGTCATATTTACCGAAATAAGAAAGCTTGGCGATAACAAAATCTCCTTCGGGAAAAATAATTTTATAAACATGATTTGTTGACACCCGTGCACTTATGTCAGAAATGGACTTTATGGGTCTGCTACTGTCATAAGCGGCCCAGGCATGGTTTACAATGGTTGTAAAGTCGATATAATGCATATCAGATTCCATTTTGCCAGGTTAGAATAGTAGGCTCTTCATTGGTAACAATAAGGGTATGTTCATGTTGAGCAACGTAACTTCCATCCCGTGTAATCATGGTCCAACCGTCAGTATCTTCTTTAACAAAAGACGCCTTAGTGGATATAAAGGTTTCTAAAGCAATGACGCTATTTTTTTTAAAAACAGCTTTATTATATGGGTCGTAAAAACAGGGAATCTCGTCTGGATCTTCGTGTAGTTTTCTACCAATGCCATGACCTACCAAATTCTTAATCACTTTAAAACCTCTTTCGGCGGCTTTTTGCTGTATAAATCTCCCAACCACAGCTATTCTTACTCCTGCTTTAATCTCCTTTATTGCAGATAGCAAAATTTCTCTGGAGGCGGATACTAAGGGCTGTAAACCAGACAAATCATTTCCAAGGATAAATGAAAATCCATTATCTCCATAATAACCATTAAGTTCCGCTGACACATCTATATTGATTAAGTCACCCTCTTTTAAAATTTTAGATTTGGAGGGAATTCCGTGAGCTGCCTCTTTATTTAGGGAAATACAGGTATAACCGGGAAATTTATAATCTTTTATGGGTGCGGAGGTGGCACCATAACTTTTTAGTAAGGATGCACCATATTCATCTAATTCGAAGGTATTCATGCCCGGTTTGGCATAACCAATCATTGATTTTAGGGTTAGGGCCACTGCATCACTGGCTGCCTGCATACCCAATAAATCTGCGTCTGTCTGAACTATCAAGATTTTTAACTTTAATGGCGAAAGTTAATATAAAAAAAAGGTAATTTTAGAAGTTAAACAAGAAAAGCGAAAAATGAGGGTCAAAGCATTTGGTATAGCGAAGGAAATTTTAGGAAATTCAAGCATATATATTGAGCCGAATACGGTAACCACCGTGAGGGAATTAAAGGACTATTTATACGAACGTTATCCTGAGATGTTACATCTAAAAACAATGGCCATTGCTGTGAATCAATCTTATGCAACAGATGATACAAATCTGACAGAGGAAGCTGAAATAGTAATTATTCCTCCTGTTAGTGGAGGTTAGAGAAGATTGTTATTTTTCTAAGTCCAATAGATATTTCTTTTTTTCCAGGCCATAGAAATATCCGTGAAGGTTGCCATTTTTTGCAATACATCTATGACAGGGAATAATGATAGCGATGGGATTATTCCTATTGGCATTCCCAACTGCCCGGAATGCTTTTTCACTTCCAGCCATAGACGCTAATTCACTATAACTTACTGTTTCGCCGTAGGGAATGCGTTGTAAAGATTCCCAAACGGCTATTTGAAAAGGGGAAGCATTTCCGTAAGAAATGGGTAAATCAAACTCCGTCCTCTTTTTATTAAAATATTGCTGTAGTTGATTAACGGTTTCTAAAGCGACCTCGTCAGGAGAAGACAAATCGTCTTTCTCATTTTTAGCATCAACTAATTTTACCGAAACCAACTTATTCTCATTGGTTATGATACGCAATAAACCAAAGGGAGAATCATAAATTAGGCTATTCAAACGATTTTAATTTTTATTTTCAGGAGATGAGAGCAGATTAAAAAACTGATCTAATTTAGGTGTAATAATAATCTCAGTTCTTCTATTTGCCTGTCTTCCAGCCGCAGAGTCATTTTCTACCTTCGGAGAGAATTCACCTCTACCTCCAGCGGTCATTCTTTTTGGATCTACCTGGTGTTTTTGTTGCAGGTAGCGCACAACGGAGGTAGCTCTGCGAACACTTAAGTCCCAGTTATCGATGGTACAAGAATTAGAAATGGCTAAATTATCGGTATGACCTTCAACTAAAATATCAATATCTTTATGGTCATTAACGACGGAGGCTACCTTTGATAAAACACTTTGAGCTCTGTCGTTGATGTCATGACTACCACTTCTGAAGAGTAGTTTATCAGAAATAGAGACATAAACAACGCCTTTTTTTACTTCAATGGTCAAATCCTGGTCATTGACATCAGATAAAGATCTTTTTAAGGTATTTACCAAAGAAAGACTTAAAGAATCCTTTCTTTGCATCTGACCAGTAAGGTCTTGTATATATTTGCTCTGCTCGCTTATGGCCTGTAGCGATTTATTGATACTTTCTGCCCCACTTTTACTAATTACGGAAAGATCAGAAAGTCGGTCTAATAAACTGGCGTTTGTACCTTTTAATAAGGCAATCTGGTCTTCTAACAGACGCACCTGGTTTCTTTTATCAGTTAGTTCGCCATCTTTATTTTGCATTTCACGCAGGCGGCTTTGTAATTCTGTTTCTTTTACCTGGAGCTGACTTTTCAGTTGACTAAGCTGAAACTGGCAATCTGCTAAACTCTTCTCCGCCGCTTTAACCAATGCCTGTTGTTCACCCTGAAAGGCTAAGTATTTCTTTTTTGTTACACAGGAAGATCCAATTAAGGCAAGGGAAAGAAGAAAGAGATAGGGCTTCATAGAAAGGTATATTGAAAAAATGAAAAACAAGTAGAAAACTAATCACATCTTAAAAGTAACGAAAATTTATTAAAAAATTGTCTATTTTGGACTGCCAATTTTTATGGTAATAGCACCTAAACGAAATCTATTTTACTGAAAATGCTCCAAAAACTTATCATTGGGCTATTAGCTCTGTTTTCTCCATTTCTTGTAAATGCACAGGAAGTAAGTGAGTTTAAACTACAAAAAGTAACCTCTATTATCAAAATTGATGGTCTTCCAGACGATGAAGCCTGGAAAAACATACCTGAGATTAAGGATTTTTGGCAATATTTTCCTACAGATACTTTACCTGCACAGCAAGGCATTTCAGTGAAAATAGCTTACGATGATCAGCATATTTACTTTCTTGCTGTCATGAAAAATAGAAAAATTGACAGAGGTTACATTACCCCTTCTCTAAGAAGGGATTATCGCGGGGAAGCAAATGATGGTTTTTCGATGATTATAGATCCATTTCAGGACCAAACGAATGGTTTTCAATTTGGTGTGAACCCTTTTGGGGTTCAAAGAGAAGGTTTGGTGTCAAATGGTGGCTCTGAAGGCACTGATTTAAGTTTGAGCTGGGATAATAAATGGTTTGCAGGAGCAAAACAATTTGAAGGTTATTGGGTGGCAGAGGGTGCCATTCCCTTTAGTACGCTCCGATTTAAACCAGGTACTAAATACTGGAATTTTAAATTTTACAGGATAGATAGCGAATCAGCGGAGCGGGTTGTTTTTCCAAGACTCCCCCGGCAATTTCAGATTTTAAATCTGGTAAGTATGTGCAGAGGGGTTTGGGATGAACCTTTGGCTAAAAAAAATACTAATTTCGCTGTTATTCCATATACCTTAGCAAATTCTCAGGTGGATAAACTCAATAATCTTCCCGTTTCCAATAAGGTTAATATTGGTGGAGATGCTAAAATTAGTGTGGGCCCCGCTTTAAATTTAGATTTAACTGTAAATCCTGACTTTTCTCAGGTGGAAGTAGATGAACAGGTTACCAATCTGGATAGATTTGAAATATTTTTTCCGGAAAGGAGGCAGTTCTTTTTAGAAAATGCCGATTTATTCGCCTCCTTCGGACAGGAACGATTAAGACCCTTCTTTTCCAGAAGAATCGGTATTGCCAGAGACGAAGAAACGGGACAAAATATTCAAAATCCTATTTATTTCGGCGCCAGATTGAGCGGTAAACTGGATAATAACTGGAGGATTGGATTACTCAGCATGCAAACGGCAAGAGATTTGTCCATTAATCAACCCTCTGTAAATTATAGTGTGGCTGCCGTGCAAAGAAAAATATTTAGCAGGTCTAACGTGGGTGTTATTTTTGTTAATAAAGAGCCTTTTTATGACGAAAATGTGATAGGGTTTAATAGAAAAAATTTTAATCGTGTGCTTGGGTTTGACTATAATCTTGCCACAGCAGATAATAAATGGGCAGGAAAGGCTTTTTATCATTACTCTTTTGATGAGGAAAATAAAGGTAATTCCGGCGTCTTTGGTGGAGATATTGCCTATAATACTTATCATTGGGAGTTTTCTTTTACTGGCCAGTCGGTCGGTGAAAATTATAATCCGGAAGTAGGTTTTGCAAGGAGAACTAATTATAAAAGGGTAGCTTCCTCCCTTTGGTATAATTTTTATCCTACGGGTGGAATCCTAAATAAGCATGGTCCGGGTATTGATTTTGACCAACTTGGAAATGAAAAGTATGGTTTGACGGACTTCGATGTAAATCTTATGTACAGGGTTTTATTTAGAAGTACAGCTAATTTGGAGTTCAGGATGCGAAGGGAGTTTGTTTATTTATTCAGCCCTTTTAACCCAAGTGGTGGAGACGGGCCAAGTTTGGAACAGGGCAATGGATACGCTTACAATTTATTTATTCTCCGCTACACTTCGAATACCAGAAAAAAGATAAATTATAATATTAGCTCCAGATCGGGGCAATATTTTAATGGGAACAGATGGAATTTAGATGGATCTGTTAATTTGAGAATGCAACCGTATGCCTTACTTTCTATGGTTGCCAGTATTAACTTATTGCGCTTTCCCGAACCTTATAAAGATGCCAATTTGTGGCTTATAGGTCCGAGATTGGATATTACTTTCACTAAAAATTTGTTTTGGACAACTTTTATTCAGTATAATTCTCAAATTGAGAATGTTAATATAAATTCGCGGATCCAATGGCGTTTTAAACCCGTTTCAGATGTTTTTTTAGTATATACGGATAATTATTATCCGGAATCGTTTGATAATAAAAACAGAGCTATTGTGCTTAAAATTAATTATTGGCTAAACAATTAAATTAAGCTTTATCGAATTGTTTTATCCACAGGCAAACCTCCTCCCAGGTTAATTTCCACTGATCTTTTTTCATTGAGGGAGCATATAAGACCATTTCAAAACGGTTTAGCAGTTGTCTTAATTGCTGAGTTAACGCTTGATTTGAAAGACCTGATTGTTCTAGTTTATCAATAATTTGTTCGTTGGAAAAATTTTCTTTTGGAATATCAAACTGGTGAAAAAGAAAAGTTCTTAAGGCAAAACTTAGTTCAATAAAACTATTTTCATAATCACCTTGATCTCCAAATATCTTTGCCTGCTGTAGATGGTCAGTGGTCACCTCAGAAGGGGACTTAACCTTTTTCCGCTGGCTGAGATATTTATACACATAGAAAAATGCAATACTCAGGAAAGGGATGGTAAAGCCGGCTATCCATAAAATATTGGTAAAAATGGAAGGCGATTTGAAGTCTTCTGAAGTTAATGAAACAAATTGACCTGTCTCTTCTTTTAGAGAAATACTATTAGATTGACCGGCTGTTATTTTTATCAAAATAGGATCTAAAGATTTGGTTTCGTATTTACCTGTTATCGGATAAAAATAGGTAAAAGAGGGTTGGAAGGAGAATTCTCCTTCTTTTTGCGGTTGAATAACGTAGGTAAATGACTTCTGACTAAACTTTTTACCCTCATTTTCACCTCTTTCCTCTTCTTCAGACTTGGTGTCATATAATTGAAAGGATGGAGGTAAGTTAAGATTTGGGCTTTTTATTCTTTTGGCATCGCCGTCGCCTAAAATGGTAATGGTTAAATAAAAAGTTTCATTCGTTGAGGCCGACGTTTTGTCTATGACAGACGACACGGAAAAGTTGCCAATACCGCCATTAAAATTGGCCGGAACAGGTTTTGGTAGATCTTTTACGGTAATATTTAAGACATTACTTTCTACGTTCACGTATTTCACATCGCCGTTAAAAAAAAGGGAACTAGGTCTTTGAGGATCTTCTTCCAAAAGTCCTACTTGTAACACAAGGGGAGAAATACTTTGTGTTCCTGTTTGTTGTGGGTAAAGGGCAACACTTCTTAATACTTTTGTATAATACGTTTTACCTTTTATATTAGTGGTTTGCACCATATTATCCATTCTCTGAATATCTGCTGCATAAAAGCCTCCATAATCACTTTCCTGAAGGATACTATAATTTTGAATTTCTTTTCTGGTGTAGATTTTATAATCAAGTCGAACCTGCTGGCCCAGATAAATGGTATTTTGAGCAAGTTCAGCACGGATAAAAAAATCCTGATCATTATTATTCTCCTGTTTTCCATCGGATGTCACTAAAATGACCAGGGAGTTACTTTTCAATGTCTTTCCCCGCACTTTAATTCTGGCAGGACGAATGGTTAGTTTTCCATTTCTCTTAGGCTGCAAGGTATAGGAAAAGCTCATTTCCCTTTGCATTTGACCATTTTGAATTACTGTACTAATCCCTCTATTGGGTCCGGAAAGGATATAAAAATCGTTTGAAAAGTCTGGTGAAATAAAATCTTCCCCTTCCCCATTTTTTAAGATAAAGGAGACTTCCACTAAATTTCCAGGTCGTACTTTTTCAGCATCGGCAACGGCAAAAAAGGATGTTTGACCGTATAGGAAGCTACTTACCAAAAGGATTAGGTTACATAAAAACAGGCGCATTTTACCAATCTTTTTTGACTTGACTATTTGTTTTTCCAGCTTGTCGAAGTTTTGATTGCACTTTTTTTTCTTCTTCATCCATAATATTTAGAAGAGCTTCTGCTTCTTCCTTTGATAATTTTCTTTGTGTATTTTCACCCTGCTCTTGTTGATTTTTATTTGGGTTACTATTTTTTTGATCTTGATCTTGCTTTTGCTGATCTTGTTTTTGTTTATTTTCCTGCTGCTGTTGCTGTTGCTGTTGTTCTTTCTGCTGCTGTTTTTTTAAAGCAACGGATAGATTGTGCTGCGTTTCCTGATCTCCCGGTTTAATTCTAAGTGCTTGTTTATAGGCATCAATGCTACCCTTAAAATTTCCTTTTTGGTAGAGTGCATTTCCTAAATTATAGTAAGCATTTGCTTTTTGTCCGGATGGATTTAATTTATCAATAGATTGTTGATAATTATTGGCGGATTCTTCGAATCTTCCTTGATTATACACTGCATTTCCAAGGTTATACCAGGCTTTTGGCGAAGCCTTTTTCTCTAAAGCTTTTCTGTAAGCTTCCTCTGCGGCGACTGTTTCTTTTTGTCTGTATAAACGATCACCTTCTCTGAGGTCTTTATGGTCATTTTGGGAAAAAATAGAGGTTGAAAAAAGAGCTAGTACTAATACCAGGCTCATTTTTTTGTAGGAAAGTAAAAATTCGAAGAGGAGGAAAAAACAGGCAATGGCCAGAAAAAGTTGATAGAACGACCTATATTCTGAATAAACCCTTGTTTCTAAGCCTGTTTTTTCGAAACGGTTTAGATCTGACAGTAAACTATTCAACGTTGACGATTGATCCATACTTAAAGCATAATAATTTCCCCGGGTAATTCTGGCTATGGTTTGTAAATTTTCTTCCTCCAGTTTAGAAATGACTGGATTACCATTTTCGTCTGTTTTAAATGAATTAAATCCACTGGAATAATCAGGAATTTTTGCCCCTTCTGGCGTACCAATTCCGATAGTAAACGCAGAAATTCCTTTTTGAGCAGCTTGCCTTGCTGCGTCCTCTAAACCTGGTTCGTGATTTTCCCCATCACTCAAAATAATCAATGCTTTGCCATTGGCCTTTTTATAGGAAAAGTAACGGAGTGCGACAGAAATAGCGGAAGAAAAATTGGTGCCTTGATTACTTACGATGTCAGGAGAAAGCGTTTGAAGAAAAAGCAGGAGGGCCCTGTAATCTGTTGTTAAGGGCGTTTGAAGATAGGCATTGCCAGCAAAAACGATGAGACCGATTCTGTTTCCTGTCAAAGATCGGATAAGTTCCTCTGAAAGACGTTTTAAACGGTCGAGCCTACTGGGAGGCATATCAGCCGCCATCATTGATTTTGAAATATCCAGCGCAAGAAAAACATCAAAACCATTGGTTTTTACAACCTCCGATTTGGTACCCATTTGAGGATTAGCCAAAGAAATAAGGACGAAAAATATTCCCAAAGTAAAGAAGACTATCTTTCGTTTGTTTAACTTATTAATCGTAGGGCTGTCGTTTAATAACAAAGAGGCATTGCCAATACGAGCTAACTCCTTTTTCTTTTTCCGTAAGACAAGGAAGTGAATGAGACCTAATATGGGCAAAATACAGAGGCCAAATAAAAAAGCAGGATGTTCGAATCTAAACATAAAAAACATTTATGGAGTACTTCGAAACACGGTTATTCTTAGCAATCTTTCCGTTATTAAAAGGAAGAGTGCAAAACCGGCAAACCAAAAATAAAGATCTTTAAATCTTTTAAATCGGGTTACTTCTAACGTAGTTTTCTCTAATTTATCAATTTCAGCGTAAATATTTTCCAGGGAACGTTCGTTGGTTGCCCTATAATATTTTCCACCGGTAAGCGTAGCCATTTCGCGCAATAAAGGTTCATCAATTTCAACTTGAGCCAATCCGAAAATATATTCCCCATCACTTCTTCGGCTAACAGGCGTTAAAGCAGCGCCGGAAGTTCCCACGCCAATAGTATAAACTTTAACATTGTATTTAACAGCAATTTCAGCGGCCGTAATAGGTTTCAAATAACCTGCATTATTGACGCCGTCGGTAAGTAATATAACCACTTTACTTTTGGCGTCACTGTCTTTAATCCTATTTACTGCCGTACCCAAACCCATGCCAATAGCTGTTCCGTCTTCTAAAAGGCCACATTGCAAATTGGCTAAATATTCTTTTAAAATATCGTGATCACTCGTTAGCGGACAAGGAGTAAAAGCTTCGCCAGAAAAACTTACCAGTCCAAGGCGGTCATACTTTCTCTTGTCTATGAATTGGGCCGCTACCCGCTTACATACCTCCAGACGATCAGGTTTAAAATCTTGGGCCAGCATACTACTTGAAAGATCCACTGTTAACATGATATCAATACCTTCCGCATTGACTTTTTCTTCTTGTAGTGCTAATTGAGGTCTTGCCAGTGCCAAAATGAAAAGAAGAAAAGCCAGCAAGCGAAATATAATCAGATAAGGCAGTAGGGTAACCCGCCAGTTTTTTTTAAATTTTAAAAGACTACTACTTTCAGGTAAATTAATAGTGTCTATTTTTTTTGTGTAATACTTCTTTAGGATAAAATAAATAAGTGGAATAAGAGCCCATAAGAGCAGATAGTATGGATTTCTAAACGATAATTCTTTGATTAGTTCAATCATAATAATAGGGGTAATTATTTATTTTCAGAGGTGATTGAACTTTCCTCTGACAGAAATTGGGTTAAAAATAGTTTCACCTCCTGAAACGCCTCTTCATGGAAAGAATAAGTAGGTTCATATTTTGCAAATTTTACTAAATCTACGGTTTTCATCCAGGCAATCATTTTTTCAGAGAGAAGAGATGATATGGGTAAATGCTGTATTTTTTCCAACACTTCAGCGGTGGGTAAATCCAATAAATTAACCTCAAATTGTTTCTCCAGAAATGCCCGAAAAATAACACCCAATTCATAATGATAATTGACAAAATCCTTCTGTTCAAGGAAATTTTGCTTAGACAACCAGTCCATTTTTTCAAGCGCCTCTTTTACCGGGGAAACTATTTCATGCGGAATGTCAGGGGTAGTAATCTTAATTTTTCTTCTTTTTCTAAGCCATAAAACAAATAGAAATAGTATAAAAAGTCCGCACAAAACATAGATTAACGGTAACCAATCTTGCCAGTTTTTATTTTCATTCCAAATATCTCTGATTGGTTTTATTTCCGAGGAGTCTTTTTTCATAGGGAGAGGCAAGACCTTAACTTGAACACTATTCGACGAAATGGAGTCAAAAGATGTTTGGTTACCTGCTACGGGAAATCTAATAGGACCTAAAGTATATTGTCCTGGTTCAAAGGAAGTTAATAGTAATTCGCGAATGAATTGTTGTTCTCCGTTATCAAGTAAAATGGTATCAGTGGAGATCGTTTTTAACAGTTCGAAAGGACTGTCACCTATCATTTGTTTAAACGAAGGAAAGGAAATATTTTCTTCCAACCCATAAGTAACACTGATTTTAACGGATAGAGGGTCGCCAATAATTAATTGTTGCTTGTCTGAGGATATAGAAATCGTCTTTTGTGCATTCAGCGTAAAAGAGAAAAGGAAACCAATAAGATATGCAGCTAGTCTGGTATTCATCAAGAGGCTCTTTTTTTGAAAAACTGAAGGAGAGCAAGAACGTAGGAATCTTGAATACTCATATCTATGACGCCCGTTTTACTTTTTTTAAAATGTCGGTAAAAAGCATCTTTATTTTTTTTGAAGGTGAGGTTATAGGAAGCCATAGCATCCCGGTCATGGGTGTCAATCCACCCTGTTTCACCTGTTTCAGGATCTCTTATTTGCAATAGTCCGACATCGGGGAGTTCAGCTTCACGAGGGTCGGAAACCCTGAATCCGATAATATCATGTTTTTTAGAGGCTATTTTCAAAGCTGTTTCATAATTGTCTGCTTGAAAATCACTTAAAATAAAGCAAATAGCCTTTTTCTTGAGAATATTGGTCAGATACTGAAGAGCGAGCGCTATATCAGTACCTGAAGTATCGGGTGTAAAATCTAATAACTCCCGAATAATTCTTAGCGTATGTTGTTTACCTTTTTTAGGGGGAATAAATTTTTCGATTTTGTCAGAAAAGAGAATAACCCCTACCTTATCGTTATTTTGGCTGGCAGAAAAGGCAAGCATGGCACAAATTTCCGTAAAAACCTCTGATTTTCGCTGTATTTTGCTTCCAAAGGTAGAAGAACCACTAACATCCACTAAAATCATAATGGTAAGTTCCCTTTCTTCTTCAAATATTTTGACGAAAGGTTCATTGGCCCTTGCGGTAACATTCCAATCAATATTTCTAACATCGTCTCCATATTGGTAACTGCGAACTTCACTAAAAGACATACCTCTGCCTTTGAAGGCACTATGATATTCACCTGAGAAAATATTTTTGCTCAGTGATTTAATTTTCAATTCGATACGACGAACCTTTTTTAGTAATTCTGCAGTGTCCATAGAAGATATAAATTAGGGAACTTCTATTTTATTAAGGATCTTAGTAATGATATCCTCCTGGGTTACATTTTCTGCTTCTGCTTCGTAGGTTAATCCAATACGATGCCTTAAAATATCCGGACAAATCTGGCGGATATCTTCTGGGATAACAAAACCACGCCTGTGAAGGAAAGCGTTGGCTTTACCGGCTATGGCCAGATTAACGCTGGCCCGCGGAGAAGCACCGTACTGGATAAGATTGGACAAATCCCCGAGACCATAATTTTGAGGAAAACGGGTAGCGAAAACAATATCGAGGATATACCTTTCGATTTTCTCGTCCATATATATTCTTTTGACGGACTGTCTGGCTTTTAAAATATCAGCAGGTTGAACGACGGCATGGATGGTATTTTCCGGATTTTCCTCTAGTAAACTGCGTCGAATGATTTCTTTTTCTTCCAATAGAGTTGGATAACCAATTTTCACTTTTAGCATAAAACGATCTACCTGAGCTTCTGGCAAAGGATAAGTACCCTCTTGCTCAATAGGATTTTGAGTTGCCAAAACCAGAAAAGGCTCTTCGAGGAAAAAGGTTTCATTACCAATGGTCACCTGTTTTTCCTGCATAGCTTCCAATAAGGCACTTTGAACTTTAGCCGGTGCTCTGTTTATCTCATCGGTGAGGATAAAATTGGCAAAAATGGGTCCCTTTCTAACGGTAAATTCATTCAGGCTTGGATTATATATCATGGTGCCAATGATATCGGCGGGTAGTAAGTCAGGGGTAAATTGGATGCGACTAAATTTTGAATTAATAGCTTTTGATAAAGCTTTAATGGCCATAGTTTTAGCTAATCCAGGTAAACCTTCCAATAAAACATGTCCATTTGTTAAAAGGCCTAAAAGTAAACGGTCAATCATTTGTTCCTGACCGACAATAACTTTTTGCGTTTCCCTTTTTAAATCTTCTAAAAAAGCGCTATCAATACGGATTTGTGCATTAATCGCTTCAATATCAATATTTTGCATAATAAACACGTTTATTTTTAAAAATAGTTTACAAAAATGCAGATTTTTTCCAAGAGTGCAAACAACTAAAATGGTTGTTTTTTAGAAAGAGAATCTCTCTTTTCAAAAAGAGGCTTAAGGGGAATATCTTCATCTAGTTTTTTAAAGGTTGGCGTTTCTGGTCTTTCTGGTTTTGCTGGTTGAAAGAGCGTATCTCGCATTTCTCTTGCTTCTGCAATTAATATGGAGTCGAGCAAACGGGTAGCTTCGTTAAGTAAGCCTTCTTCACATTGAGCTTTTCGAATGGCAACATATTCATTTACCCTTATATCTACTTCATTTTGAATAAGTTGCTGAATCTCATCAGGAGAATATTCTTCATTATTCAAGCAGCTGCAAGTAAAGAAAAGCAGGTATGGCATTAATAAATAAGGAAAGCTTTTATTTATTTTCATTCTTCAAATACTTTAACCTTAAATTTTCCTCCTCGGAAAGTCGAAGATTTCGCATGGAATCCAGAAGCATCTGAATTTTTTTTACTTTGTTCGCTTCACAAGTTGAGTCTAATTGTTTTCCTAAGGGATTGACTATTCTCAAATACAAGGTATCAACCTCTGTTCTTTGGGTGGAAGTAAGTTTTAAAGGTGGAGGTTCAGTGCAGGCAACAATCGTTATAGATATCCACAGAAAGCACAGATATTTAGAAAAGGAAAATACATGGGATTTTCGTAAAAACAGGTTTGTCATGGATTAATAATATCAACGTTACGTTTTTTCCTCAGCTCGAAATTTTTTCCAAGATAAACTTTCCTTACCATTTCGTCATCAGCAAGTTCCTGGGCCGTTCCAGCTTTTAATATACTACCTTCAAACATTAAATAAGCACGGTCGGTTATAGAGAGGGTTTCCTGTACATTATGGTCAGTGATGAGGATACCAATATTTTTAGTTTTTAGTCTTGCGACGATACCCTGAATATCCTCAACGGCAATGGGATCAATACCAGCAAAGGGTTCATCAAGTAAAATAAAGTAAGGATCTACCGCCAGGGCGCGGGCAATTTCTGTGCGGCGACGTTCCCCACCGGATAAAGTATCGCCCCGATTTTTTCTTATTTTAGTTAAGCCAAATTCATCTAATAAACTTTCTAATTTTTCATTTCTCTGATGCGAAGAAAGAGAAGTCATCTCGAGAATAGCCTTTATATTGTCTTCAACACTTAATTTACGAAATATGGAGGCCTCCTGTGGCAGATAACTTATTCCTTTTTGAGCTCTCCGAAACATGGGTAAGGAAGTAATTTCGTCCTCTCCCAAAAATACATTACCAGCATCGGGTCTAATAAAACCAACGAGCATATAAAAAGTAGTGGTTTTTCCCGCGCCGTTTGGACCTAGCAGCCCAACAATTTCCCCTCTATTAACTTCGATGGAAACTTTTTTCACAACGGGTCTTTTACCGTAATATTTTTCCAGCGATGTTGACTGTAATAGCATGATATTAAAATTGTGTTCGTATGAAACCTAATTAATCAACAAGAATGACTTTGTGTATAAAACGGAATCCAACAGAAAGTTCAATGGTCAAATTAGCTATTTTTCTTTCGGGAATAGTTATCAATGAGGAAGATCCATAAGGATTTGGATTTCTAATATTAGGTATGGCAGGTTGGTTATATTGTTGAGAAAGATCAGGATTAACGGATAATTCGACAATCATACCAATTAATTTTGAAAAAGGTAGCTCCATGCCGCCACCTACAGAAAAACCATAGTTAAATTTACGAACGAAGCCCTCAAAAGGATAAATATAAGAGTAAAAAGGATTTATGGACGGATCTCCAAATCCAAATTTAGTATTAACCGTGTAATCCCCTCTCACACCAAACATATAATAAGGTTGCCCTCCCATGAAACCACTTCCAACTCTCTGTTTTGCACCTATAATCAAGGATACATTTCTAAATTCTAAGGGAGTGAACTGACTGGGTAAGGTCTGTTGAGATCCATCGGGTCGAATAAAAACCGTAGAATACGTTCGAAGAGAACTGCCTTTTATATGGTAACCAGCTTGAGCAAACAAAGAAAAAGGGCTGTCTTCTTCATACGATTCTATAAAAACACTACCTTGGTAACGAAAAAGAGGTTCGGTTTGAAAGCTATTATCCCAGCGTTGCAAACCCATTAACGGACCCCCTTTAAATCCAAAAGCAGAACTTTGTGCGTAAGTATTAACAGAGAAAAGGATGAATAAGAACAAAAGGATAATATTTCTCATAATAGGTAACTTTTGTGTAGTTAGGTAAATGACAGGTACAAGGTAAACAAAAATAAAATGAAGTGATAAATTAGCACAAATTGTTATTATTTACGCAAGGAACGGATCTTAATTTTTTTTCCATTTAGTTTCAATTTTGTACCTATGGTTGGTTCTTCCTTTTCGAAAAGTCTGTTTCTCTTGCGGAGAGGCTCTGTTTGAATGGCATAATAGTCTGCAATACGTTGTAATGTTTCATTGGCCTGAACGACATGCCATTTTTGCTCACCATGAAATTCTTTTCTTTTTGGTTCAAGAAAAATGCGTTGTTTTTCCGAAAGCTGATCCAATGATTTATTCGATAAAGGAGGATTAAATTTAGGTAGTTTTTTTAGAGGGATATCATACATTTTTGCAATGTCAGTAAGTTTTATTCCTGGTTTTGCATAAACAAATCGAACCTCATTCATTACCCAAACGCCCGTTTGGGAATTGTCAACGACAGCAGCTGTTTTTACAGATTCCTTTTGGAGGGTTTTTTCACTTTTTGTAGTTTCAGCCTGAACCTCAAAGGTGAGTTCTACTGGGGGTTTTTGAACCGGCTGTATTTTATGAAGTTCAAATTTCTCAATAATGGAAATAAGTTTGTCGCCATAAGCTGGATCGGTAGCATAGCCCGCCTTTTTAAGACCATGAGCCCAGCCTTTGTAATCATCTGGATCTAAAGTAAACAAATTACTATATCTTGGTCTTTGTGTAAGCCAAAGAGAATGAGCATGATAACTTTCTTCAGGGGAAGAAAATTTACGAAAACAAGATGGAATTAACCGGCCTTTATCATCTCTGTCGTCATCTTCTTTAAAGTAGGTTAAACCGGTCCAGTCATTGTGACATTTCATGCCAAAATGATTGTTTGCCTCGGTGGCGAGCGTACTAAATCCAGCATTTGATTCCAACAACCCCTGTGCAAGTTTTATCGCAGCGGGAATGCCTGTAAGTTCCATTTCTTTCAAGGCTATCCACCTGAATTGTTCTATATATTTCTTTTTTACGTCAAAATCACCTTGAGCCATTCCGGGAGATGAAATAATAATAAAAAATAAGAGAGAGAGAAAACATTTTTCTATCCTGCGTAAGGTGACTGCAGCTATTCTGTTTGAGCTGATAAAGTTGATTTCAGTCAACTTAAATATATAATATTTCATGTGTTTATAAATCGTGCCCATCCTTTTCGATTCCATCCAAAAGTTCAATAAGAACGCAAAGATATCATTTTTGATATTTGATGCCCAGGCATTTTGTGTGGAGAAGCGAAGCATCGCGTCATTACCGGACGGCTAATTTTCCACGATCGCCAAATGCCAGGACTAATTTGTCTAAATGGGCGAAGCGAGGGTCATTGGTAATACCTTTTGCGTAACGGGCATATATTTGTTGTATTATGGTAGCTACTTTAAAACAGCCGAAGGCAAAATAAAAGGCACTGTCCGTATGGTTTCTACCACTTAACTGAATATAATAATCCCATATTTCTTGTCTCGTTTTGTTCCCGGGAAGCCAGGTTAAATTGGCGAAACTTTTTACAAGAGGATTCATTTCAGTTGCCTCGAACCAATAAGCTAAAGAGGTGCCCAGATCCATCAATGGATCTCCAATGGTACACATTTCCCAATCTAAAACGGCTAATATTTCAGCTGGATTGGATTCATTGAGAACGAGATTGTCAAATTTGTAGTCATTGTGAATCAGGGAAATATCGTTGGTTGAAGGCATAGACAAGGGCAGGTATTCCATCAGTAAATGCATGCTGGGAATATGAAAAGTTTCTGCATTGCGATATCGGTCTATCCAACCGGAAACTTGCCTTTGGACATAACCTTTGGGTTTGCCTAAAGTGGATATATTAGGTTGAGTGCAATCGATGGCATGTAAATCGACCAGATTTTTTACAAAGGAATCTGATAGAGAAGCCATTGTTTTTTCGTCTAAAGAGATTGTCGTAGGAAGCGCATTCCTTAAAATGAGTCCTTCCACTTTTTCCATCAGGTAAAAGGGAGCACCTATAATGGTTGTGTCAGAGCAAAAATGGATGGGTTTGGGTATTTTATGAAATAAGGGATAAAGCAAGGAAAGGACCTTGAATTCCCTCGACATGTCATGTGCGCTTTGAATATTTGCACCAATGGGCGGGCGGCGAAGCACCAAGGCACCTATGTTTGTTTCCAGCAAGTAAGTTAAATTTGAATATCCACCTTGAAACTGTTTTACATGATGTATGGTGTGAATATCGTCGAGGACCGTTTTCAGGTAATCGAGTAGTTCAGGAATGGGTAATTCTTCGCCTTTTCTTGGGTTATTTAAAATATCAGCCATAAACATTAATCATTATGTACCTTTAAACCATATTGTTGTAAAATTTTTCGAGCCAACGAAGCCTTGTGCACTTCATCGGGACCATCGTAAATGCGCGCCCCTCTTTCTTCCCTATAATATAAAGCCAGAATGGTGTCATCGGTCACGCCGAGTGCCCCGTGAACCTGAATGGCACGATCCAGCACTTTATGTAAAATGTCTGCAACAAAAAATTTGATAGTTGATATTTCTAATGCTGCTGCTTTTTGACCTAAAGTATCCATTTTATTAGCTGCATTTAAAACCATTAATCGGGCGGCATTAATCTCAGCCCTACTATCGGCAATCATTTCCTGAACCATTTGTTTTTCACCAAGAAATGAATTTAGGCCCGTTTTTCGGGTGGCAGCCCGCTGGCACATGAGATCAAAGGCCCTTTCACAAATACCAATCCACCGCATACAGTGGTGAATCCTACCTGGGCCAAGTCTTTCCTGAGCAAGTTTAAAGCCTTGATTTTCAGGTCCAATTAAATCACTTTCTGGTATTTTTACGTTATCATAAATGATTTCACTATGACTAGCCCACCCTGTCCCTGCATGTCCCATAATGGGAATATTTCGAACCAGATTAAAGCCAGGAGTATTGGTTGGAGTTAGTAACATACTGGCTCTTTGATAAGGATTTTCAGCGTCAGGATTGGTTACTGCCATTACGATAGCAAAAGAAGCACCGTCAGCAGCAGTAGTGAACCATTTTCTGCCGTTAATGAGGTAATGACCATTTTCTTTCTTTGCCAAGGTATTCAAAAGGATTGGGTTTGAGCCGGCGTTATCGGGCTCGGTCATTGAAAAGCAAGAACGAATTTCTCCGTTTAATAAAGGAAATAAGTATTTTTCCTTCTGTTCGTCATTGGCATATTGCAGTAAAAGTTCGATGTTTCCAGCATCGGGAGCCTGACAATTGCATGCAAAATGTCCAAAAAATGATCCACCAAGAACTTCACTTATCTGAGCTACTTCCATTAAAGAATAACCAGGTCCTCCGTGATTTTTAGAAAGATAAGGATTCCATGCGCCTATTTCTTTTAGGAAATCTCTATGCGTTCTTATTTCTTTTTCAACCTCTGACCAGGGCATTTTCAGCCAATTTTGCTCATGAGGAATAATTTCCTTTTTCAGGAAATCTTTCAGGTTGACAAGTAAATCATTCAGTTGATTATTTTCTGGAAGAGAAGAAATCGTATTCATAACCAATAGTTCTGTTAATATGGATAAAGTATGGATGGAAGATAGTAATTTCGCGCTAATTATTGAAAACGATAGAAATAAACATGGAGGTAATAAATAAATATTTTCCAAGACTTACAGAAAATCAGCGGAGTCAATTTGCGCAACTTCCTGATTTATACGCTGATTGGAACAGTAAAATCAACGTAATATCCAGAAAGGATATTTCAGAAATTATGACTCACCATGTTTTACATTCATTAGCTATTGCGAAATATATCCAATTTAAACCAGAAGCAAAAGTATTGGATCTTGGTACTGGAGGTGGTTTTCCCGGCATTCCTTTAGCCATTTTTTTTCCAGAGACCCAATTCATTCTGATGGATGGGACGGGAAAAAAAATTCAAGTGGTTCAGGCAGTTGCCGATGCCTTGGGACTGGACAATGTAACCGCCATTCATGGACGTGCGGAAGAAAGTAAATCAAAGGTTGATTTTGTGGTGAGCCGTGCCGTTGCACCCCTGGGTCAATTGGCCGAATGGTGTATGCATCTCATAAAAAAGGAAAGTGTACATGCCGTTCCAAACGGTATGTTTGCCCTTAAAGGGGGACAATTAAATGGGGAGATAAAGGATTTGCCCAGGCATTTAATTACGGAAAAGCACCCGCTAAGTAATTACTTTAAGGAAACTTATTTTGAAGAAAAATATTTGCTATTTGTTCAATAACCTGCATTCGTAGGAGTTATTAGCGAGGTATCTAGTCATGCATACCTTTGCCATTGAAGATAGCAGGTAAACATTTCTCAATCCTTGATTCTCTGGTTTTCGATTGTTTTGGTGCGGCGAAATGAAGGAGGTATCCTCTTTGCCTTCCGGGAGTCAAAGCGTAAAAAGCTTCTTTAAACGCTTCATTTTCCTCGAATTTCTGTTGGAGCTCACTAGGTACAGGGTAATCAGATGTCTTTTTTAGCTCAATCCTCAATCCGGCATTTTCTATTTCCACGGCTTCAAATATATATTCCTTCAGGGTATCTTGGATGGCTAATATTTGACTGGGATGAGTGAATTTAATAATTCGGCCACCCTGAACATTTTCACCTTGTGAGATTAATATTTTTTTTGGGTCATTTAATAAGGCACCTTTAAAAAAACTGATAATACAACTATCCTTAAATGCGCTAATCATAATAACATTATGATTTTGGTGGGTGTAACAGGGTTGGCCCCATTTGCATTCTTCAGTTAAACCACATTCCAATACAATATTTCTTAAAAGTTCTAACTCTTTAGCCCACGTATGAACCTTACATTCCGGGGTTCCACCCAGAGAACACCGTCCACAACCTTCTAAAAAATAAGTTTCTACATCCCGTGTCATTTTTGAAAATATTTTAATTTAAAGTGACCCCAATAAAAAGTGGCCATACCAATGAGCAGATTAATCATTCCCGCCAGAGATTCCCATGGTTTATCATAGAGCGTAAAAATAATCATCCAAAGGGTTAATAACACAAAAATAATTTGAAAAAATGGGTACCAGGGACTTTTAAATCCCATATCCTCTTTATGGTCGGGTTGTTTTCTTATTTTATAGATACCAATGACCACCAGCATGGATGAAAGAGAAATAAGAATACCACAATAGACTAATATTTGTTCGAAAGTACCAGTTAGAATCAACAAACTACTGATACCAAATTGTAGCCATAAAGCTCTTACAGGCAAATGATTCGACTGCATTTTAAATAAAGAAAGGAAAGAATGGTCATTTGCCATACTGGCAGTTATTCTGGCTCCTACCCAAACCATAGCACTGACACTTGAAATAAGAGATATAGAAAGAGCTAAGCCAAAAAGATTGCCGACGGTTTTGCCAAACATTTTCTGTGCAGCCAAAGCAGCTACATTTAACTGGCCTTCCATTTCTCCTAAGGTCAAATGTTTTAAAAATATATACTGTAATAGGGTATATAAAATGGTGACTATAATGGTACCTCCAATAAGTACGATAGGTAGCGATTTTGATGGATTTTCAAATTCGTTGGTAATGTAGGCAGCTGCATTCCAGCCTGAATAAGAATAAACGACATAAATAAGGGCAATAGCAAAGGCGGGAGAGATGAGTTCTGTTAAATAAGAGGCTTCGGTTGCATTTGTTCCAGATGTTATGCCAGGTAAAAAGGCACCCATAACAATGAGAAATAAAATCAGGAGCATTTTAATTACCGTGCTTGAGTTTTGAAATATAGCGCTGGTTTTTAAATTTCGGGTATGAATAAAAGTTATGATGCCTATAACTACAATGGCTGCCCATCTTGGATTGACTGACAAGTAAGGAAAATAGGAAATCAGGGCCATCGCCGAAAGGGCTATCGGTGCTGTAAATCCGACGGTTAAAGAAATCCAACCAGATAAATAACCAATCAAGGGGTTATATAATTGAGATAGAAAAGCGTATTCACCGCCCGATTTCTTGATGCTGGAACCTACCTCGGCGTAGCTGAAAGCACCAGATAAAGCAATGACACCCCCTAACATCCACAGCGTCAGAATGGTACTGGTCTGATGGAGGCTTTTTACTTGAAAACCAAGACTGGTGAAAGCTCCGGTTCCGATCATATTGGCCAGAACAATGGCTAGTCCGGTTAAGGTCGTTATTTTGTACTGATTCGTTTTATTTTGGCTCAAACAGATAGATTAAAGGGAAATGAGGGAAATAAAAGCTCATGTAAATTTAACTTAAAATATAAGACGCTTCATACAACAAGGATATGTTTAGTTACAAATTGGCTTTGTAATTACTTTAAATTTCGTTATATTGGTTACAAACCAGTGCCAATATGAAATTTTCCACCTGTTCTTTGCCCCTTTATTTACTTCTGATATCCCTTTTATCATGTGAACCTTCATCAGAATGGCAACAAATAAGCAATCAGTTAGATACCTATTTTCAAAAGGAATTCCCGGCGGACCAACCTGGCGGAGCTATTTTGGTGATGAAAAATGGGAAGGTTTTATTTGAAAAGGGTTATGGTCTTGCAGATCTAAATACAAAAGAGCAAATTACCTCAAATACGTCTTTCAACACAGGGTCCATTTCAAAAACCTTTGTTATGAATGGGATTATGATATTGGAAGAAGAGGGAAAACTTTCTTTGGAGGATCCGCTGGAAAAATATTTTCCAAATTTTAAAAATCCGGAAACAGGTCGAAAAGTAAAGATTGTTCATTTATTGAACCATTCCTCCGGATTGATTGATAGTCGAAAGGTGCGAATGGATTCGGTATTTTATCTGACAGCAAAAGATGTTGAAAATTTTGCCCCAATTTTGGCTAATGATTCAACGGCTTTCGACGCTGGTTCCCGTTTTGAGTATTCTAATCCTGCGTTTAATGCTTTGGCGCTCATCATTGAGCAAGTTACGGGAAGCAGGTGGCAAGATTTTATTATTCAGCGAATTTTTCAAACATCAGGTTTAAAGGATAGTAAAATTACAGATGGACCATATCCGCAAACCGGGGTTGCCCATGCTTATGTTCTGGACAACGGCCAATTTAAGGAAGATGATTATGGGGAAGAACCAACTTTTCCTGCTGCGGGTAATGGTGGCGTCTGGAGTTCGGTTCGTGATTTATACAGATATGAACAGGCATTACAAAAAGAAGTCTTTTTATCTGAGGACATTATAAAGAAAACAAGGACCGTTTATCAACCAGAAAATTGGAACAGTTCTACCCCTTCATTTATTGGTTATAGTTGGTTTATTGGAAATTTCAACGGAGAAAAAGTGGTTTATCACACAGGAGATCAGGGAGGATTTATTGCCGATTATGTATGGATTCCATCAAAGAATATCTTCTATACAATTTTGTGTAATACACCTAAGCCTACTGCACGGTATAGAAAATTTGTTTTGGAGAAAACATGGGATCTTAGGGAATAAAACGGCGATGAACCGTAGTCAAGTATATGCTAAAAACATGGAATCAGGTGGCTCACTTTGAGCCGGAATATCTAGGTTTCATTTATCGCTCATATTTTTCTCTTAAAATTTCTGCAATAGCACCTGTCTCTCTCTTGTTCCTTCCGGTTGTTGAAATCAACAAAGCATACCCCATATCAGTATTATTATCAACAATCTCAATTTGCCCATTGATATAAGTTTTACGAATGAACCTTTTGCCTCCCCACTCAACAGATAAGCCTTCCTCAACATAAGGACTGTTCTTTAATTTCTTCCAAAGAGCATTTAATTCTTGTTGTCCATGATGTGAAGTCAGGTGAAATTGCTTATCGTTAATTGCAATAGACGTTTCCTGTAAATCTATTTCTCCAAGATTTTCAACTATATTACTAATTGCAGGTAAGGCAAAACAAGCTCTGGAAAAAACATTGTTAACTTTTTTTGTTGTGCATGCACCGTTTGTATCTACAGAAATGTTTAGTATGTTTTTTGTCCAGGCTGGGTTGCTTTGAACGCTTACACTAAGAGTTTCATATAAATGAGCTGCCGTTAACCCTGCACAATTTGTTCTTGCAATACCATTTGCAGCATCTTCAAAATAGTAATCGGCTTCAACATAATGTGCCATGACATCTTCGTCTTCATCTTTTATAAATGGCAGAACTAACATTCCGTACATATTATTTCTGAGTACTTCATTAACTTCTCTGTTATTAAGCCAATCATATAAAGTATAATCATCTGAGAGCTGAATTTGATGTGAGTCATGATGTGACCTTACACGCAGGAAACCTCTTTGTATAGCTTCTGCGATTGTTTCAGAGAACAACTGCATTTTAATATTAGCAGCAAACCTATCTGCCGAAAGTTCATGAACACTCAATTCGTTATACATTAGCTCCATGCTTAAATTAATTTTGAGAGTTGTTTACTCCATTCAGTCAATAAATTGTCAGGATAGTCGCTCAATGTTCCATTTCTATCAATTTCTATGTTCGTAACCTTTGAGTACTGTTCAGTTGGTTCTACCATTTTCTTAAAATAGAACAAAAGCGTTCTATCTTTTAATACCGGATTTTCTTTTACACTAACTCTAATTCCATTTAAAACATGATCGCTGTGGGTTTCAATAATTAACTGAACATCATTTTGTGCAACCAATGCAATGAGCTTACCTAATTCGGCTTGCCCTCTTGGGTGGATATGGCTTTCTGGATTTTCAATTATAACCAAGTCGCCTGATTTAGCTTTCAATAAAGCAACAATAACGTGTAAAGAATAGGACATGCCAAAGCCAACGTTTTCAGGTTTAAACACCATTGTTTTGCCATAGGTAGGCTGCTCAAATTCATACTCCAATTTAACAATATCTGATGATACGTTTGTTGTTCTAATGCTTATATCGGGTGATATCTCACTCATCCATAAGTTTACCTGATTTTTAAGGCGTTTGTCTTTTAATTCAACACCCTGATTATTTCTTGAACTTATTGTTTTATGGTGGATGCAATTTTCAAATTCAATATCAACATCGCCTCTTGTTTCAAGATAATCAACTGTATATTCACCTAACGAACCTATGTTGTTCATCGTTACTACACTTGTATAGCTTTTCTTGTGGATGGATTGCGGCTCAATACGATTGGCATTTAAATATTGAAAATTATTGGCAAACAAAGGTTGTTTGCTATCGAGGATGTTTTTTGCTTCTCCATAAACATCCGTTTGCCTGTTGGTTTGGTTGAATACATCGGAACCGATAGTGTAATCAAAATCCATTTGGTAGGGCTCTTTATCATCAAAAGCCAATGCAATGGACAGATGCTCATTCTTGCCTGTGTATTGGTACAAAGCATCCTTGGTAGTACCCATGTTAAACTCTTTACCATTCAACTGCAATACACCCCTCTTCAAACTATCATAGGATTGCCTAAGTATCAGCAATGACTGAATGAAAGTGGATTTACCTTGTCCATTTAAGCCCAATAGAACGTTGAGATTTCTTAATTTAAAGTATTTTGACTTTATGGTCTTAAAGTTTTTAACTTCTATGCTATTTATCATAATCTAATCTGTAATTGCATTTAAAATAAGTTCTCTCACTTTGTTATGTCTGAGAGTAGCTCTTCCTTTATCACCCGTTGCACTTGTGACAGACATAAAGAAATCATTATTTGTTGTCAATTCTTTACTTAAAAGTTCTTTGAACAATTTCCCATTAGTTAACAGTTTTGCTGATTCGGTTTCATTTAGCAAAGCAAACTGGGTAGAAATAGCATCAAATAATGCTTTATTTATAGGTGGGAGTCTATCGTAATTTACGCTTACTTTTCTAAATGCCTCTCTATTAAATATACTTTTTGTTAACTTCATTGCATTCTTAAAGTCTAACTTGATTTTGTCTAATTCAATATCAGTTTTCGTATATAATGCTGCCATAGCATTACTCATAAATGAATCTAAATCTAATCCGAATTCTTTTGTGCCATATTTTTCGACCCCTAATAAGTAAAAGGCTAAAAATCTATTTACAAAATCACGGTCTAACATTCTGTTTGCTGAAATTTTATTTTCTGTTACTTTTTTAAATTCTTCATTATTTGCTAACTCATAAATAAAAGTTGCTGGTTTACCTTGAAATAAGGCATGTCTAATTTCCTGAGGTTCAAGAACAAGACCACCTGTATTAATTCTTTTGAAGATATTAAATTTTACATCTGTAGGAGTACCAGGCAAGATTTTATAAATAACAACTTGAGTTTCTTCAATTAATCTTTGAAGATTTTCAGGTAAATCATCCCAAAAGCTTCCATTTAGATGGGTTAAAAACTCGAGATTAGTTAGAGGCTGACTTTTGTTAACAACAAAATTCCTGATACTACTTAGTCTTTGCAAGCCATCAACAACAAGCCAGTTATTATCATCTGTAGCATCAAAGAAAAATGCAGGCAGGGGGAAACGAATTAAAATGGATTCAATTAACCTACTTTGCTTAGTTTTATCCCACAAGTCATCCTTTCTTTGAAAATACGATTCTGTATTTAATTGAACACTATTACTTTTTATTCTTTTAATGAGCGTATCAAGTGAGGCAGTTTTGGTTTCTATTTTAATCAATGTTGGGTCAAATGGTTTTTCCATTAAAGCCCCGCTAAGGTCTTCAAATTCTACATCGGGCTCATACCCAATATTGTTATTCTCGTCTTGCATTAGTCAATAATTTGAAGTGCAAAGTTAAGTTTTCTTTTCCCCAATACTGCCTTGGCTATCTTAGCCCATTTAATATTTTTCCATTAAAAAATGTAAAGTTATTTTTTCTTTTTTCTGGCACAATACCTCTTTTAGTTAGCACATCTCTGACAGCTATATTGTTATCAACATGCTCCATTTCAATCGGATTATGACCTTTCAAATTCTTGTTTTGAACGTTCAAACTTGTCATTTCCGCAGCCAGGTCTTTAGCTTTAATACTAATGGTAGGCAGAAAGTCTGCCACCGGCCTGCCATCAGGAACTTGCATTTTTTTCTTTAATTGTTGTGTAGTCAACCGAAACAACGCCTGGTCACCTTTGGAGCGAATAATTCCAAATCCTTTTTCATCAACACCTCGTTCATATAAAACACCGGATAACTGCTTTTCCGTTTGGCTTAGTTTTTCACGAGCTTTCACACGCTCATATTCTAATAATCGCTGCTCTACCAATTCAGCCCGACGGGTTTGCACGGCAAAATAGTTCTGTGCAAAAGCGATTTCCTCCTTACGGCTATCGCCATTCTGAGCTATCAGGTAACAGGCATATCTTGAAAGAAGAATATCATCGATCTCTTTTTCAGCTCCAGAGCCAATTGGAACCATCTTCCTGACGTCAGGAAGATGGTCGGAAATCTGCTCACCTGCATTTTTGCAAGACTCCTTTGCTTTGTCTATAACCTTCTGGAAATTCTCCCATTTGGAATATCCCAACAAATGTTGGAGCTCCCTGGCACTCCAGCACTCAATTCCCTCATATTCAGAAGCTGTGGCTTCAAATTGAGCAAATAATTCTTTAATCTGTTCAGCTTTCATAATTAAATTGGTTGATGTTTATTGAATTAATTCGAAAAGTTTATTTCAAATCAAATATTCAAAACTATTCCTTCAATATACGACAAATAAAATGGATATGATGTAAAAATGATAATACTACTAAATGACTAAGGTAAGTTGCTGTTGAATAGGGTTTCAACCTTTAACTTTTCTATTTCGGGAAACAAAATGAACTTTTTTGTTATTATTATGAAAAACATGCCATGATATTTCATTTTGATAACAGCTACGGTAAGCTACCTGAATCTTTTTATGTTCCTACAAATCCTACTCAGGTGCCTGATCCTTCTGTTTTGTTATTCAATGACAACTTAGCCAGGGAATTGGATTTATCCCCAGACAACATGGACATGGAAGAAGCGGCTGCCTTGTTTTCAGGAAATAAAATGATTCCCGGCTCATTTCCAATAGCCCAGGCTTATGCCGGACATCAATTTGGAAATTTTACTATGCTGGGTGACGGAAGAGCCATCTTATTGGGCGAACATATTACAAAAGCGGGGAATCGATTTGATATTCAGTTAAAAGGATCAGGTTATACTGCATTTTCCAGAGGAGGCGACGGACGTGCAACCCTGCGCGCTATGCTTAGAGAATACCTGATAAGTGAGGCTATGGCAGGACTGAAAATACCCACTACAAGAAGTTTGGCTGTTGTAAAAACAGGCGCCAAAGTGTACAGAGAAGAAGTACATGAGGGAGCTATTTTAACCAGAATTGCCTCTTCTCATATCAGGGTTGGTACTTTTGAATTTGCCAATAGGTTCGTTCCTAATGAATCATCTATTCTATTGGATTATGTCATTGACAGACACTATCCCGATCTGAATTTGTCAAAATCAAAGGCCAGAGATCTAATGGAGGCGGTTATGTTAAAGCAGATTGATTTAATCGTGCAATGGATGAGGGTTGGTTTTATTCACGGTGTTATGAATACCGATAATATGTCTATTGCCGGGGAAACCATTGATTATGGTCCTTGTGCCTTCATGAATATCTATCATCCGAATACTGTTTTTAGTTCTATTGATTCCCAGGGAAGATATGCTTTTGGAAACCAACCATCTATCGCGCAGTGGAATATTGCCTGTTTTGCTGGTTCGTTATTATCATTGATTCACGAGGAAAAAGAAGTAGCTATAGAGATGGCCAAAGAGGTTTTAAATTCATTCCCAGCTATTTATCAAGAAAAATGGCAGGATATGATGTTTAAAAAACTAGGTTTTTCAAAGGAGACAGATCTGCAAGAAAGAAAAAATAGCCTGTCCACCTTGTTAGATTGGATGACTAAAAATAAAGCGGATTATACGAATACTTTTTTGGTTTTACAGGGAGATATGCCCATGGAAGGTATCTATTTGCAGGAGGATTTTCAGTCATGGTTTACTAACTGCCAAGACATGGAAAGGGGGAATGAGGAAGCCCGATTAAAAAGAATGCGAGAAAATAATCCCTTATTCATTCCCAGAAATCATTTGGTTGAAAAAGCCCTTGATGAGGCTTGCTTAAATGACGATCTTCGGTTTTTTAAAGAATTACTTGACATTTTTGTCAATCCATACGCACAAAATGCCTCAGCTACCTCATTTATGAAAGTTCCTGATACTATCGACACTGGGTATAAAACCTTTTGTGGCACCTAGGAATATCCACTCAATGCATGGATAATGTTTTTTGAACAACCAGTATTCGGTCTGTTTGAATTAAATCTACGCCCATTTCGCGTGCTTTGATGTAATTGATTTCCGTATCGAGAGGCCCCAATAAGTCCGTAAATACTTTAACACCCAATCGATGGCTCTCATCCACCATCTCTTTCGTTAAGGAAAGCCAGGACGCGTCAAAGGCATAAGGTTTCAGTTTATTGAATTTTGCCATGATATCGGTTTTGTTTTTAAGGGCAGGAAGTAATTTAGCCCCTTGAAAAACCGATGTTAAGCGCCATAAAAAATCATCGGAACCATAATAAACAGCGTTTTCGTCCAAGCCATATTTTTTTAAGATGGCAACAAGCGGTTGAGGCTCCACATCTTTAGCATCTATATAAAGGTAGGTTTTATGTTGACGCGATGCGTTCCAATCGGATATAAGCTGACAAGTTTCCTCCAGGGTAGGAATTTTTTCATTTTCAAACACACCTGTAAATCCCTTTCCAGCGGAGAGCGATTTTAAATACGCTGCGTCATATAGTTTAAAAGCACCCTTTCCATTGGTCGTTCGTTCCAGATT
Organism: Saprospiraceae bacterium; assembly: GCA_049241465.1. Classification (GTDB taxonomy): domain Bacteria; phylum Bacteroidota; class Bacteroidia; order Chitinophagales; family Saprospiraceae; genus BJGN01. The sequence continues at coordinate 29,146 of JBMLQR010000353.1, forward strand.
AGCGTCGTGCATAATCATCAGGACACCATCATTTGTCGTCCTGACATCCACCTCTATAAAGTCAGCACCTGCCTGGAGCGCATTTTTAAAAGCTGCTAAAGTATTTTCAGGAGCAGAAGATGCATTTCCGCGATGTGCAGAAATTTGCAAAGTACTTTTTTGCTGAGAAGGATAGGTTATATTTTGAGATATACTTGTGGAGGAAAAATAAAAGGATGCGAAAGAGAAAAA
>JBMLQR010000354.1:0-4857 GCA_049241465.1 Saprospiraceae bacterium
TTTTATTATCCTTTGGACTTTTTTAAATTTTTTGGAACTTTGGGGCAATGCAAAAAAATCATACTGAGGTCTGGGAAAAATGTCTAAGGAATATTCGCCTGAACGTGAATAACCAAAGCTATAAAACTTGGTTTGAACCTATTCGTCCGGTTCGTTTGGATGAAAAAGTGTTTACTTTGCTTGTGCCTAATAAGTTCTTTTATGAATGGTTAGAAGAACATTATATTGGTTTATTAAAATCTACCATCAGGCAGGAAGTTGGTGAAAAAGTTAGATTAGAATATCAAATTCTAGTCAATGATAGTTCAGAAAATAATCAATCCCAGCAAAATAAGCCTGCTGAAAATAAAGAAACTCCTGAATTTTCTACTTCAAACGATATAAAAAATCCGTTTGTCATCCCAGGTATCAAGAAATGGAGCGTAGAGGCTAAGCTTAATCCTTTGTACAACTTTGGAAATTATATTGAAGGTGACTGTAACAGATTGGCCAGGTCAGCTGGTTTGGCAATTGCAAAAAAACCAGGCCTTACTTCTTTTAATCCTTTGGTTCTTTATGGCGATGTAGGTCTGGGTAAAACGCACCTCGCTCACGCCATTGGTAATGAGGTTCAACTTAAATTTCCAGGAAAAGTCGTCCTATACGTTACTTCTGATAGCTTTACCAATCAATTGATTCAGTCTATTCGTAACGGTGGTGTCAATGATTTTGTCAATTTTTATCAACATATTGATTTGCTCATTGTTGATGATATTCAGTTTTTAGCCAATAAAACAAAGACTCAGGAAATTTTCTTTCATATTTTTAATCAACTTCATCAAGGGGGTAAACAAATCGTTCTAACTTCTGATAGACCTCCAAGAGACTTAGACGGCATGGAGGAAAGATTGATTTCCCGTTTTAAATGGGGGCTTTCAGCGGATCTGCAAGCACCTGATTTAGAAACCAGAATGGCTATCCTTGAACATAAAATGATTAAGGAAGGCGTGGGTATTCCACAAAATGTGATAGAGTTTATTTGTTACAATATTAAAAATAATATAAGAGAACTCGAAGGTGTCCTCAATCTTTTGATGGCGCAAGCTTCTCTTAATAGAAGGGAAATTGACGTAGATTTAGCCAGAGAGGTGATTAAGAATTTTGTATCAGAAATTAATAAAGAGATCACTGTCGAAAATATTCAGAAATTAGTCGCTGATCATCTTAAAGTTCCTGTGGAAACACTTTTTGGTAAAACTCGAAAAAGATCTATCGTCATTGCAAGGCAACTGTCAATGTATCTGGCCAAAACAATGACCGATAAATCTCTGAAAAATATTGGCGAAGTATTTGGTGGCAGAGACCATAGTACTGTTATCTATTCTATTAAAACCGTTCAGGATTTAATGGAAACGGACACCTACTTTAAAGAGACTGTCATTGAACTAGAGAAGAAAATTAAAAATTCTTTAAGAGAAACTTAATTTTTTTTCATTTTAATCTTGCAAAAAGTTTGGCAAATAAATAAACTTGTTGTACTTTTGCATCGCTAAGAAAATAACAAATAGTTGGAGATTAGCTAAAGTTGGTAGAGTGGGTGAGCGGCTTAAACCACCAGTTTGCTAAACTGACGTACTGGTAACGGTACCGAGGGTTCGAATCCCTCCTCCACCGCCGGGATTTTCGGGGCGTAGCGCAGCCCGGTAGCGCACCTGCTTTGGGAGCAGGGGGTCCCAGGTTCAAATCCTGGTGCCCCGACATTTAAAGTACTTACAGTTTTCTGTAAGTACTTTTTTTTTGCCCTATATTTTTTTCGAAATTTTAGTTACTTTTTGTTGAAGTTACTTCCATTTTAAATTTACCTATTTCTTTCTTCCTTCCCGGTATATCCCATTCGCCTGAATAATTCACCATCTGTGGTATGTATTGTTTGTTTCCCAGATAATCTAAGTTTACATTCACCCGAATATTAAATGAAAAGAAGGGTCCGGGATATTCTACCTCGTATTCCCTGCCCATTACCTGGAAATCTTTCCTGGAAAAATATGTCTCCATAAATTTTACCACCGTTTTTCCTGATTTTCTATCGGAATAAGCATCTTTTTCTTTAATAGTGAATACATAACAAGGTGTGCCATCTGAATAATTTTTTGACTCTATCCCATAATGATAGTATTTTCTCATTTTTTCACTAAATAAAGCTGTTTTATTTCCTATCAATGGAATATTGGCCTTCTCTCCTGGTTGAAAAATAAAACGCTTTAATTCTCCATAATAATAGTCTATAATTCCCTCGTTCTTTTTATTGCTTGTTTCTGTATTCGCACTGGCACATATTTTTCCAGAGGGTAAAAAGACCTTTTCATATAATTTAGCTGTTAAATACTTTCGCTCTCCATTTTTTTTATTATACGTTTTTGATGTTTCTTTTGATATAAATTTAATCTCCTTACAGCTTCCTGAAGGTAATAATTGTGTTTTAGCACTATAGTAATCGATTGATTTTCCTTTTTCATTGAAAAACTCCTGTTTGTGATTAGCATTATGTGATATAAGTCTTAAATTTTTGAATGCTTGGTAGAAACTGGTATCTTCTCTCACCATTTCAATAAAGTTATTTACGTCAAATCCCATCTTTTTTGCCGTAATGGTCATTGAATCTAACCAGATTGCTTCCATTAATCCTTCATAAGGATCTGTTTGGGCACCCATAGTAAAACTCAAATGGCAAATTATCCAAAGGCTCATTATTTTAAACCGTATGTTTTTCATTTAATTTTAATTTTAAAAAAGAATCTCCTTTCACTTTTCTAGGGTAAATTTACAATCTTGAAATCAATTAATATGAAAAATGTAGCCGTTATAGGAAGTGGTACTATGGGAAATGGTATCGCTCAGGTTTTTGCCACAGCAGGCTTTAATGTGCATTTAATAGACATCTCAATACCTTCATTAGTACAGGCAGAATTAAATATTCATAAAAATCTCGATAGGTTAATTGATAAGGAAAAACTATCGCCAAATCAAAAACCAGTCATTATTAATAATATTCATTTTACTTCAGATCTTGAGATGGGAGTAAGGGATGCCTTTTTAGTGGTGGAAGCCATTTCTGAAAATATTTTGTCGAAAGAAAAATTATTTATTCAGTTAGATAAACTTACAAATAATACCTGCATTTTAGCTTCTAATACTTCCTCAATTTCTATTACTTCTTTAGCCTCGTTTACAAATAGACCAGATAAAGTTATTGGTATGCATTTCATGAATCCTGTGCCTGTCATGCCTTTAATTGAAATTATTCCAGGTTTGTTAACAGATAAAGAGGTAACCGATAAAGTGATTGAGATCTCTGCCTTATTGAATAAAACGCCTTTAGTTGTTTCTGATTTTCCTGGATTTATCTCTAATAGGATTTTAATGCCCATGATTAACGAGGCTATACTTTCTCTTCAGGAAAATGTGGCTGGGGTAAATGAAATAGATCAAATTATGAAGTTAGGTATGGCTCATCCAATGGGGCCGCTGCAACTGGCTGATTATATCGGACTAGATGTCTGTTTGTCTATTTTAAATGTGTTGAAAGACGGATTTGGTAACCCAAAATATGCTCCAGCCGTTTTATTGGTGAATATGGTGAAAGCAGGAAAATTGGGCGTTAAATCAGGTGAGGGATTTTACAAATACAATGATGTAAAGAAAATTTCAGGTGTTTCTGCCTTATTTGCTAACTAGAAAAATAGGTTATGGCTTTAATTGATTTTGAAAATAGATTAAGAAAACGGTTTAAACATAAAGCAAAATGGGCAAAATCTAAAGCTATCTTTTGTTATCGTGTGTATGATAAGGACTTACCTGATTTTCCTTTTGTTATAGACAAATTTGAAGATCATGTGATCGCCGCAATTGACGTTATTGAAGAGGGAAAGGAATCTAATAAAGATTGGTTGCTGGATATTAAAAAAATTATTTCTGAGGTGCTAAATATTGATATTGAAAATATTTCTATAAAACTAAGATCAGCCCAAAAAGGTAAAAATCAATATAATAAGCTTGATTATTCTGGCGCTCTTTTATCGGTTCAGGAATATGGACTTCTTTTTTTGATAAATCCCTTTGACTATCTCGATACTGGTTTGTTTTTAGATCATAGGATTACAAGGCAGTGGGTTAAAAAAGACGCCTTAAACAAAAGAGTGTTAAATTTATTTGCCTATACTGGTTCTTTCAGTGTCTATGCAGCAGCTGGTGACGCAGTGAAAGTGACTACCGTAGATATGTCAAATACTTATTTACAATGGGCGGAGAAAAATATGCATCTTAATGGCTTTAAATCGTCTAAAAAATATGATTATATCAGAGAGGATATTTTAGACTGGATACCAACTGTTCCTCCTTCTTCTTATGATCTAATTATTTTAGATCCTCCTACCTTTAGTAATAGCAAAAAAATGTTGCTTACCTGGGATGTTCAAAGAGATCACGTTACGTTAATTAACCAGATTCGATCTATTTTATCGCCCGGTGGTATTCTTTATTTTTCAAATAATTATAAGAAATTTAAACTCAATCTCGAGGTTATTGAGGGGTATGAATCAATAGAAGAGCTAACAGATAAAAGTATTCCAGAGGATTTTGAAAGAAGTAAACCCCATGTTTGTTTCAGACTTATAAATAAATAGGCATGATTCACCCAGCTAGTATTCAGGAGGTTCTAGAAAAATGTCAAATTGATGACGTCGTAAGAGATTTTGTAACCCTTCAACGGCGTGGTTCAAATCTCATTGGATTGTGTCCTTTTCATAATGAAAAATCACCCTCTTTTTCGGTTTCTCCCTCTAAAAATATTTTTAAATGCTTTGGTTGCGGTAAAGGTGG
>JBMLQR010000355.1:0-12723 GCA_049241465.1 Saprospiraceae bacterium
GTAAGCATTTTCATAACCTTAGCTAAACCTGATTCACCATCGGGCGGATCTAATTGTTTCACCCAAGACATATTATAACCGCTTGTTCCCTGAATTTCAAAACCAACATCCCATAAATCGTTTACAGCTGAATCAAAATAAATGTATTTAAATACTTTTCCAGGCTGATGTTCACTGGGACGACTTGAAATATACCAGTTTCCATTATCAAAAGTTTCTTGAAACTGCCCTTTTGAATAAGTGCCATTCGGATTAAATTTGTACCAGGTGCCAACAAAATTTGGTCCAACACCTACCTTTTCTGGAATCACATAAAACTCATACACCCAATAATCTGTGAGAAGTAAATCTGTTTCTTTAAATTTTTCCGGGATAGCTGGTGTTCCTATACTGCCCAAAGAAGGTTTTGCGTCAACAGAGGAATCACCGCTCTTACTTACCTTACTATTTGGTTGACATGAGAATGTTACCGTTAGAATAAACGAAAGCAGTAATAGAAATTTGGTCATGTTCATAAATGATTATTTTAACACAAAATTAGGCTAATTTTGACTAATATTTGTTATTGAGGCTATCAATTGATTAAATTTAAGGGAAGAAAAATCAGTAACATGGTGAATATTGGTATTTTCAATTGGTTTTGAACCAACACAAACTATATTAAAAGATTCGAGTAAATTTAAATCCTCTGATGCCTCGGATGATATAAAAACTATCAATTCATTTGGGTTAAATTGAAGAGAAGTCGCGGCTAACGTGTAAATGTTTGTTGATGCACTTAAACTTTCATTTTTATTACCCTGGAAGTAATTATTTAATAAATGAGTAATTCTAAGTCTATCTAAAATTTCCTTCAATAAAGGATTTTGGGAAACAACAGCTATTTGAATTCCCTTATTTTTTAACTCCTTCAAAAAAACTAAAAAACCATCCATTAGATGATCAGGTGTAACTAATTTAGGGACCAGGTCATCTTCATTTGAAACTTCTTTTAACACAACATCGATTAAATTAAAAATACATCCTTTTATCATAAAAAATATTTATTGTTTTCCGAAATATATCAAAACTATCATAAAATTTACCTAAATTTAGATGATTAAAAGTAGAATTTATAATTTTTAATATAAACCTACTCTTAATTTGGATAGTTGATACATTGCACTTCATATTTCTCATTAAATTAAGCCAGATGAAATCCACGCAAGAAGAAGAATCAGGTGCTTCATTGAACCCATATTCAGGAAAATGGGGAAAAGCAGAAGCCTTGCATTTACTCAGAAGAGCTACTATTGGTCCAAACACTGAGTCAATGAATACCGTTATTTCAAAAGGATTAAGAAGGTCTTTAGATTTACTTTTTGAGGAACTGCCAGATGTCCCACAACCGATTAATTATATTTTTGAAAAAGACCCTCATGTACCCATAGGTTCTACCTGGGTTAATGCACCGTATAACGATACCCAAGATAGTATAAATTATAGAACCTCGAGTCTTCGAGCCTGGAATGCGGAGGTTCTTTTAACAGAGGGATTATCCATCAGGGAAAAAATAACCCTGTTTTGGCACAATCATTTTCCTATTGATCTGGGTACTGTTTCAGACCCAAAATACATGTATGATTACATTCGATTATTGAGAAATAATGGTTTGAAGAATTTCAAAAATCTGGTATATCTGATAACTACTAATCCTGCAATGTTAAGGTATTTAAATGGTAATCAGAACTCAAAAGGCTCACCTAATGAAAATTTTGCCAGAGAACTGCTAGAATTATTTACCATTGGGAAAGGAGCCATAGCAGGACCGGGAGATTACACTACTTACACAGAAGTTGATATCAAGGAAATGGCAAAATGCTTAACTGGCTGGACAGATCAGGGTTATTATTCAAGAACAGCTACGGTTATACAAAGTAGTTTTAATGTCAATAGACATGATTCTACCACAAAACAACTATCCCATAGATTTAATTCAATAAAGATTGTTAATGAAAATGAAAATGAGTATAAGACCCTCATTAATATCATTTTCACAAAACCAGAAGTAGCTAAATTTATCTGCCGAAAACTTTACAGATATTTTGTTTATTACAAGATAAGTGCCGATGTAGAAATGAATATTATTCAACCTCTGTCGGAATTATTCATTGCAGAAAAATTTGAAATTAAACCGGTATTAAGGGCTTTATTAAATAGTGAGCATTTCTTCGATTTGGCAAACCGTGGAAATATGATTAAAAACCCCATAGATTTTAGTATTGGCTTGCTGAAACAAACGCAATTTGTTTTACCTACAGATAATAACAAAAGGGCACTTTCACTTCAATCTATCATTCGAAATATTGGAGGTCAACAAATGGAATATTTTTATCCGCCAGATGTATCAGGTTGGAAAGCTTATTACCAGGAACCTAGTTTTTACAGAATTTGGATAAATGCTACCACCTTAAATGCCAGAATGAATTATACTAATTCATTGGCAGGAAGTGGATTAACTTACAATACCATTAAATATCAAATAGATGTTTTAGCATTAATTGGTAGTATGAAGAAGGTAAAAGATCCTAATCTACTAATCAAGGAACTGGGCGAATTTTTATTCCCTTTCGGATTAACACAAAATCAGATCAATGATCTAAAAACACTTATTCTACCAGGAGCACCTGATTACGAGTGGGAGGAGCAATATGAAGCCTATTTAAAAAATCCAACGAATGTTGCCATTAAGGCAGCATTAGAAACTAAAGTACGTAATCTCATTAAGGCCATGTTAACTATGCCTGAAAATTATTTAAGCTAGTACGATGATGAACAGAAGACATTTTATAAAGAAGTCAGGCGTTAGTTTGACTATTCCATTCTTAATCAATGGCCTTGATATTTTTGCACAAGCTGAGTCGCCTTTTTTATCAGGAATGGATCCTTTCGATGATAAAATATTGATATTGATTCAGATGAATGGCGGAAACGATGGTTTGAACATGGTCATTCCTATCGATCAATATGAGGGACTTATGCGCGTAAGATCTAATATTGCTCTGCCTGAGTCAAAAGTTCTTAAACTTACAGATAAATTAGGACTACATAGTAGGATGACCGGTATGGCTACTATGTATAAGGAAGAGAAACTTGGTATTTTACAAAGCGTTGGGTATCCTAATCAAAATAGATCTCATTTTAGGTCAACAGATATTTGGAATAGTGCCTCCACATCAAATGAATACATAAACTCCGGATGGATTGGAAGATTCCTGGATTCAAAATATCCAGGATTTCCAGAGAAATATCCTTCCATTGAATATCCTGACCCATTTGCATTAACCATTGGTAGCACCGTTTCTCAAACTTGTGAAGGTGCCTCCGGGAATTTTGGCATAGCGGTTAATGATCCCAAAAACCTAAGAGCATTAGCAGAAAATGATGCTGAAAATTTTGAATCAATATCTTATGGTGAAGAGTTGAAATATTTGCAAAAATCAATTCTTCAAACAAATGCTTATTCGAAATTAATTCAAAAAGCAGCAGAAAAAGGGAAAAATTTAGCTGTTTATCCTACCAATAATAGTCTGGCTACTCAATTAAAATCTATCGCTTTACTTATTTCCGGAGGTTTAAAAAGTAAGGTATATATAGCTAGAATTGGTGGGTTTGATACCCATGCAAATCAGACCATTTCTACTGATAATACCACAGGAACCCATGCTGAATTACTGGGTAGTTTATCTACAGCTATTGAAGCGTTTCAGAAAGACCTTGAACTCTTAAATCTCTCAAATAGGGTCGTAGGAATGACCTATTCTGAATTTGGAAGACAAATTCAGTCTAATAATAGTGGTGGAACCGATCACGGTAATGCCGCACCTTTATTTTTATTTGGTACTTGTGTTCAAAATAGGATAACTGGAGAAAATGTTCAGATTCCCAATCCAGTACCCTCTCAAGCTGGAGTTTCGATGCAGATAGATTTTAGGAATATCTATGGTTCTATATTGGTAGATTGGTTTGGGGTTAAAGAAAATGAAGTTAAACAGTTAATATTTAATGATTTTGTTAAGCTTCCAATTATTAAAAATTGTCTAACGGCCACCCCCGTAAATGAAGTTCTTTTACCTATGTTTGTTGAACTATATCCTAATCCTACCTGGGGACCAATTAATCTTACTTTTCAATCTGTTGGAGGAGATTGTTATCTACATTTGATGAATGGGCAGGGACAAACCATTAAGCAGCAAAAATGGAATGGCATGTATTCTGGAGAGCAGAATTTACAAATGGATGTAAGTGATTTGTCAAATGGCATTTATTTTGTGCACATTAGGCAAGGCTTACAACACAAAACCATGCAGGTAGTTTTACAACGGTAAACTAGGAAGGAAGGCTTATTTTACCCATACAAACAGAAGGGTTATCACCATAACTGGTTTTGCCACCGGACAGCGTCTCATTTGCTAATACAGCGAAAAGAACGGCCTCTTTGGCATCGCCGGGAATACCTAAAATAGAGGGATTCATGAAATTTGAGCCGGGCATAAGTCTATGTATATGAGACATAAGGAGTTTATTATGACAACCACCACCGCTACCAAATTTTCTGGTATCCTTCCAATTTGGCACCTCCCTTTTTATGCAATCCGTGATTGTTTCAGCAGTTAGCAGTGTTAATGTAGCTAATAAGTCTTGAGGATTTAGAACGATGCCTAAATTTTCTTTACTCATAGTCATTAAAGAGGACCATTCAAATAATTCCGGCCCTGTTGTTTTTGGTATAGCTTCACTAAAAAAAGGCAAACTTTTCCAAAGCTTAAGTACTTCATAGTTTATTTTTCCTGACGAAGCAATTTCTCCGTCCACATCAAAAGGCAAATGGGGATAAAACTTTTTTACAACTGCATCTAAAAGCGTATTTCCAGGACCAGTATCCGTTACTAAAGCCCCATCAAAATTGTCTGTACCAGGTAAATAAGTAAAATTAGAAATACCACCTATATTTAATAAAATAGTAGGAACACCTATTTCATTAAAAAGTAAACAATCACCATACAGCGCCAAAGGCGCCCCTTCTCCCCCCGCAGCAATATGTTTCTGTCTAAAGTCACTTATTGTGATAATACCCGTATGAACAGCAATATGATCCCCATCACCTATTTGCAATGTCGCATTCCCAAATGCTATATTTTTGTGAAGTCTGAAAGGTGAATGAAAAACAGTTTGTCCATGACTGGCAATAATATCTATGTCACACGGGTTTATTTTCCATTCCCTGAGAGCGTCTAAAATCATTTCAGCATGAATCTTTGCTAACCATGGATTGACGAGGGTTAAAACCTCAAAAGAAATAGTGTTTTTTGCAAAAACTGCAAGGATATTATCTTTAATTTCATCGGTGTAACTAACGGTTTTAAAGTGTTTAACTTCCACCATAGTTTGTAGCCCAGCGCCAGTAATCTGACAAAGTGCAATATCCAAACCATCTAAGGAAGTCCCTGACATCAGACCAATAATCCATTTTTTTTCTGAGGCAGCTACTTTATATAACTTTTCAATTTGGGCATTCATAAGAAAACATTAAATGATAGGATAATCAGGAAAACCAGTAAGAAAAGTAAAGCCATTGATTTCTTTATCAATCATAAAACAACTGGTCTTTGAACCATTTGTAACGGCAATATATGGAGCCTTTAACGCAATATTATATACCCCAGCTTGATAAATAACATCTTCCGTTAAAGAGATATTTGGAGATTTACATTCAATCAACAAAAATGGCTTCATGGAATAGTCGAAAATTAATATATCCCACCTACCTTTTTTGAGACCTTTAGATACGCCTTTCTCAATTGAAAAATGATTTAAAGGAAAATGAAGGATTTTAGACAAATATAACACTATTAACTGTCTGACCCATTCTTCAGGTTGTAGAATAAGCCATTTCTTCCTTACCGTGTCAAAAATTTCATTTCCCTGTTGATTTTTTCTAATTTTAATAAGGGGCTGAACCTGAAGTAAATCTATATCAAGCCATACACTCATTTAATCACTACCTTTCTTGAAATAAGAAATTCACGTGATTCAAAAGAAATAATGTAGGTTCCCGGAATTAAATTTAGATTAGAAAAATGCATTTTTTGAAAATCATTTGAAAACTGAATACCTCTTTCTTGTTTAACCGTTCTACCCAATATATCTCTTAATTGTACAGTAACCCCATTTAAAGGCAAAGAAAGGCTGGAGAATTGAAACTCAATATCGTTTAAAGTGGCATTTGTCACTATGAAATTAAAGTTTTCATCTACCTTTTCAGAAATATTCGTTAGTACACCCGCCATGTCAGAAGTTCCGTGGACATTTACAAACTCATATTTTGCCCCATTTTTTTTCCATAAAATAGCTATTACTTCAAAATTGGTGGCGGTTGAGTTGGCGGGTAGATTGATGGTAGCAGAAATAGTTTTTGAATACCCCGCTGCAAAGGAAGTACCAGAAAGATCTTCACCAAAACTTTGAGTAAAAAATGAATTTCTAAGTACATTTTTGTGTTCAACGGTGCCTGACAACCCAGCTTGAATTTCTTTAACCACCTTTTCAACTAAATACAGCCCCATCGAATAGTTACCTGTCATCAACTTGGGGAAAGTAAGGGTTACCTGTGCTTTAATACTTGTATTTCCCGACGCTCTTGCTACAGTTTTCATTAACGCCGACGGTCCCTTATTTACATCATCTTCAATAGCATTTTTAATTTCCCTTTCCGTTGCAGATCCCCCTGAACCCTTATTTAGACCATTTAGATAAAAAGCCGGTTGATATGCAGATTGATCAAAGTTTTTAATGATATCTGAGCCAGTTTGAGAGAAAAGTCTTGACGTTGAACTTGAATGTGCTGTAAAATAAAAGGCATTATTTTTCACATTATTTAAAAGCCAGTTGTAAGAATTCCAGGCCGCACCTGAACACACAGGACACCAGGTAGCAGATAATTTAACCACTAGACCGTTTTGTTTGGTGTCACTGTCTTGAGCTGAAATAGGATTTATATAGAAAAATGTGATAATGATTGAAAGGATAATATTTCTCATGTTAATTTATTTTATGCTCAAATATAAGGATATGTTCTGAATTTGAATCAATTTTATACCTATTATCTTGTCTTAAACCAATGACCCAAATAATTTGATTATTGGCATCAACAAGAAGATGCACCTCTTCTTTCTTAAGTTTATCGATTTTTTTGTCTGTCAGAAAATCTTGAATTTTTTTTCGCTGATTATTCATATTTATAGGGTAAAAAAAATCTCCATATCTCCATTTTCTTACATATAACGGGAAAATTATTTTATTTCCATCCACGATAATTTTTTCTGGGCCCTGATTTAAATTTTCAGGAATATTCCTACTATGCTTTATAGAAATGCTTCTACCCTTAGCATATTCAACCATTCCATTTTGGGGAATCTCTATTTCTGTGGTAACTAAAGGAGATTCAATTACCTTTATTAACCTCAGATACTTTTCTAACTTAATAATTTTTATATCATTATGTATAAAAACAGAACCAATTGATATTGACTTTTCCTTCATTTCAACGATTTCATAAATCATTTTTGAAGTAAAGCCCAAAGGCCTTAAAATTTCATATAAAAAAATTACGGGTGCTAAACTCGCATTTAAACCATCAATATCTATAAGAAATTCGTTGTCGGATAAATGAGTAACTAATTTTTTAGATTCCCCGGCAACGAATTCATTTTTAATCTGGATTAATTCTGACCAAACCCTTTTATTTTTCAAAAAAGTAGATTCTAAAGAAGGATTAATTTTGATTAATGCGGGAATAATTTCATGCCTGATTAAATTTCTATGATAAATAAGTTTGTTATTACTTGAATCAGAGCGAAAAGGTATATCATTTTGAATGAGATAATCATTAATTTCCTTCTTAGGGAACGATAAAAGAGGACGCAGAATAACTCCATTTCTAGTAGGTATGCCGATAAGTGCATGAATAAAGCCACCTCTTAAGACATTAAAAATGACCGTTTCTAACCAATCGGAGGCATGATGAGCGGTACAAATAAAATCAAAATGGTATTTTAATCTGGTTTCTTCGAAAAAAGAATAGCGAAAATCTCTTGCTAATTGTTGCAAATTCCCCCCTTGACTAGATAGGATAAAAGGTGTGTCTATGACCTTAACAAAACACTCAATACCATGATTTTTGGCCCAGGTGGTTACAAAATTCATATCCTCTTCGGATTCACTCCCTCGAAGTGAATAATTTATATGGATGACACCAAATTTTAGTCCTGATTTTAAGAACAAATTGGCAAGGCACATTGAATCACTTCCACCACTAACCCCTAAAAGGAAAGATTTTTCAGATAAATCACACCTTACCAGGCTTTTAAGACTTTCAAAAAAGGAAGATTCCAGCGGTAACTTTCTCACTTTGCAATATCCATATAAATCATTTGAAAAGTACCATTTACATCACCTACAACTAAAACCTGCACATTTTTCATCATATTTATTTTCAATTCATTTGTATAATGCCTAATAGTCATTAAGTTACAATTATTTTGAATACTTACGGCAAAATTTGGTTGAAGAATCTGCTCTAATTGATTGGCATCAAAAAAAGGACAACTTCCGCAGATACAAAGATGAAGACCCGTATTTTGCATAAAATTAACCTGAAAACCAATTTCATGAAAAACATTAAAAATAAATGCTAAATCTTTTTCTGCTATAAAAGAGTAATCCCTGGGTTCAATAGTCAGTAAAATCTGCCTTGATTCTTTAATAATGATGGGAGGATATTTAACTTTTTCATCACCACCAAAAAAAGTCCCCTCGAGCTCAGGCTGAAGAAAAGATTTAACTTTTAGAGGTATATTTTTGGCTTTTAACGGTTTAATGGTTTTAAGATGAATCACTTTTGCGCCGTAGTAGGTCATTTCAATAGCCTCCTGATAGGAAATGACAGGTAATAAAACGGCATCGGTAAAAAACCTGGGATCGGCATTATATACACCTGCAACATCTTTCCAAATAGTCAAACTATGAGCATTTAAACAATGACTCAGAATTGCGGCTGAATAATCGGAGCCTTCTCTACCTAAAGAAACCGTGTTATTATCTATGGTAGAACCAATAAAGCCAGGTATAATAACTAAAGAACCGTTAGCAATATGAGGTTCAATAACCTTTTTACATTTCACATCCGTTTCATTCCAAAACACCCAACCTTCTCTGTAATTATCATCGGTAGTAATTATATCACGCGCATCTATCCAAATAGCTTTCGTATTTAACTTAAGTAACAATGCATGCATAATTCTGGTAGATAATAATTCACCGATGCCAATAATCTGGTCATAACAGTAATTGAAATCTGCTCCAGGCTCTTCGTCTAAGACCCAATCTATTTCTACAAATAAATCATTGATCACATCAAAAACTTCGTCTGTCTCATCTAAAAGAGAAGTAGCCAAAGCAATATGATAAGATTTAATATCATGCCAGATGTCTTGTTGCTCTATTGATTTTTTATAGTATGCCTGAATTAAGGATTCAAGTTTATCTGTAATTTTTCCAGAGGCAGAGAGAACGACTACATCAGGTGTTTGAGTTTTAAGAATATTTGCCACATTTAAAAATGATGCGGTATCTTTTAGAGAAGCGCCACCAAATTTAAAAACCTTTAATTCCGAATTCATTCTATCATTATTTAATTAAGCATAAACAAAAGTAAAATGAAAAAATGGAATTAGTTTTTTAATTTTGGAAATTAACCCAACTCTATGAAAAAATCAGGCATTTCAACAGCAATAATTTTAGTTTGCACCTTTATTTTTGGCGCTTTTTTTGAAAAAATGATAGAACCAATAATCACGAGTAATTCCATAAAGGAAGCTGCAAATATTATGGGGCTACAATTTTCTGAACAAGAGATAGATTCTTTACTGCCTGGTGTGTCAGAGTTCAACAAGGGATTTAGTAAAAACAGAGAAAAGGACATTGACAATGGCGTGTCACCGGCCTTCGTTTTTGACCCCAGACCGTCGGGATTTCAGTCGCCAGCTGGTGCCTCCGGATTAACCCTAAGTATGGTAAAACCATTTAAAATAGATAAGGCAAAACTACCCTGGTATTCCATTTCAGAACTAGCCTATCTAATTAAATCTAAGCAAATCAGTTCCTTAGAACTCACTCAATACTTCATATCAAGGATAAAAAAGTACAATAGCAGCTTATTTTGTGTTATAACAGTAACAGAAGATCTGGCACTTAAGCAAGCAAAAAAGGCAGATGAAGAAATAGCTGCTGGTAAATATCGTGGATTATTACACGGAATACCTTATGGTGCAAAAGATTTATTGGCCACAGAGGGATACAAAACTACCTGGGGAGCAAACCCATATAAGGATCAGGTGATTAATGAAAACGCGACAGTAATTCAAAAATTGAATGCTGCAGGCGCGGTTCTAATTGCTAAAACATCTATGGGAGCATTAGCTTGGGGCGATGTTTGGTTTGGAGGTACTACTAAAAATCCGTGGGATATAGAAAGCGGATCAAGTGGCTCCTCAGCTGGCAGTGCATCAGCCGTTTCCGCTGGATTAATGCCTTTTGCCATAGGTACCGAAACATTGGGAAGTATTGTTTCACCCTCTACCGTTTGCGGTACTACAGGACTAAGACCTACCTTTGGAAGGGTAAGCAGACATGGGGCTATGGCACTGAGTTGGACTATGGACAAAATAGGCCCAATATCCAGGACGGCAGAAGATTGTGCTCTGGTGTTTTCCATAATACAGGGAAAAGACAATAAAGATGTATCTGTGCAGGAATTTCCGTTCAACTATAATACAGCGTTGAATATAAAATCATTAAAAATAGGCTACTTAAAAAGTTCTTTTGACAGAAATTATCCGTTCAAACAGCAAGATAGCCTCATTTTAGCCCTTTTAAAGAAAGAAGGGATAAATTTAATTCCCGTGGAATTACCAGAACTCCCCTATTTATCTCCTATTTTATCAGCAGAATCAGCCGCTGCCTTCGATGAATTAACGAGAAATAATAAAGATGATTTATTAGAAAGGCAAATTAAAAATGCCTGGCCGAATAAATTTAGAGAGTCTAGATTTATTCCTGCAGTAGAGTATATTCAGGCCAATAGGAAACGTAAAATACTCATGGAGGAGATGAAGGAAAAGGTTTTTTCAAAAATTGATCTATACCTTAATCCATCCTGGGGAGGAACCAGTTTGACCATTACCAATTATACGGGACATCCATGTATTGTAATACCAAATGGCTTTATAAATGGTAAACCAACCAGTATAACCATAACGGGAAATTTATATCAGGAATCTCAAGTTATTGCCCTGGCCCATTTTATTCAATCTAGAACAGAGCACCACAAGCAACACCCTTCCTTTCAATGAGTAAACCTACAGTTTTAATTATTGGGGGAGGCGCTGCAGGATTTTTTGCTGCTTGTTTACTCGCTGAAAAACACAGTAATATAAAAATTACTATACTTGAAAAAGATAAGGAGGTATTAAAAAAGGTTCGTATTTCCGGAGGGGGTCGATGTAATGTAACTCATGCCTGTTTCGAGGCCAGAGACCTTGTGAAGTTTTATCCAAGAGGAGAAAAGGAACTTTATGCCCCGTTCTTACAATTTCAACCCAAAGATACCATTGAATGGTTTTCTAAAAACGGTGTTGCTTTAAAAACAGAGGCAGATGGCAGAATGTTTCCTATCACAGACTCTTCTGAAACTATCATTGAATGCTTCATGAGAATTTGTAAAAAGCATCATGTGGATATTAAACTTAGTTGTCGTGTCACCGCCATAAGGAAAATAGATGCAAAATGGGAAGTTACTGTTTTAGATAAAACATATCTATCAGATTACTTAATTATTACTGCGGGGAGTAGCCCATCTATATGGACTATTTTAGCCTCAATGGGCCATGCTATTATACCGGCAGTTCCGTCTTTATTTACTTTTAAAGTGAACGATAAGGCGTTAAATGAACTTGCTGGTATTAGTCTTCCTGCTGCGTCTATTAAAATTTTAGGATTGAAACATTTTACCGCAGGGCCAGTATTAATTACTCATTGGGGCTTAAGCGGGCCTGCCATACTTAAAATGAGCGCCTGGGCAGCTGTTGAACTTCATGAACTAAAATACGAATTTGATATCGAAGTAAATTGGATATCCCAAACCTATGACGATGTCTTAGCAGATATAAAGCAGATAAAGGAATCCGACGCAAAAAAACAAATGGGAAATGTGGTTATGTATAAAATTCCCCATAGATTCTGGATGTATCTTTTACATACCTCAGATATACAATCAACGCAACAATGGGCTAATATTACAAAAAAACAAACGCAGGATTTAGCACGAAACATGACTAAATTTACATTAAGCGTGAGAGGAAAAAGCACCAATAAAGAAGAATTCGTTACTGCCGGAGGGGTTTCTCTAAAAGATGTAAATTTTAAAAGCTTCCAAAGCAAAATACAAGAAAATTTATATTTTGCCGGGGAAGTTTTAAATATAGACGGCTTAACCGGAGGATTCAATTTTCAATCGGCCTGGACAGGTGCTTACATCATCTCAAAAGAGATATCAACAAAATTTTAACACCCTTTTAATTATTCGTTAAATTCCGCATTAATTTCCACCAATGTTTATCAGGCGTT
>JBMLQR010000356.1:0-3541 GCA_049241465.1 Saprospiraceae bacterium
TTTGACCGTCAATATGACCCATCAATTAATGGTGTAAATGCTTCTGCTCCAAATGGAGAAGGACTTTGGGATTTATCGAAAATATTTTTCGATGCCGGAATGGGAGCAAATATTAGAATCCAGGCAGATCAAACGGGGCAATTAGTTGATCTTTTGAATAAAAGGAGTA
The DNA here is from genome assembly GCA_049241465.1 of Saprospiraceae bacterium. Classification (GTDB taxonomy): domain Bacteria; phylum Bacteroidota; class Bacteroidia; order Chitinophagales; family Saprospiraceae; genus BJGN01. The sequence continues at coordinate 170 of JBMLQR010000356.1, forward strand.
AGTTAGACATTGGCGTGGGTGTTCATCATTTATTCTCACCAAATACCAGTTTTTTTCCTAACGCTGTGTCAAAAATTCCCTTGCGATTAAATCCTTATGTAATGGGTGTTTTACAAGTTTCAAATAATATTGATCTTACCTCAAATCTCATTTATGTAACGCAGGCAGCTTATAACGAGTGGATGGCGAGCGCTGGATTTCGCGTTTATCTGGATAAAAATCCTGGAAATACCTTCGCCATTGATTTAAATGTTAATTATCAACAACGGGAAATAGGAAATAGAATTGCACCGTCTATAGAAATGCTGTATCGCAATGTCAGAGCTGGATTTAGTTATGATATTAATTTAACAAAGACAGGTGTTTTGCCAACGGGTCAGGCAGATCCTGAAATTTTTGTGCATTATATAATCAAGAAAATACCTCGTTATAAAACGGTAAGGGTTTGTCCATTGATTTGATGTAAAAAATTTATTTTCCTAATCTGTATAATACAGATGTAAAAAATTACCAATAATGCGAAATTTTAATACTTATACCCTTTATAAGCTGATATTCAGCTTTTTATTGATAGGCACTTTTCAATTTAATTCCTATGGACAAAAATTAGAAAACTGGTTGAAAGCAGCTGACCAGTCCTTCTATATAGAAAAGGACTATCGAACAGCTTTCAATTTTTATCAGGCAGCAACAAATTATGATTCTACCAGGGTGGATATATGGGTGAAAATGGCCGAATCTGCTCGAAATATGCAGGGGTTGCAAACAGCCAGATCCATTTACGACAAAGTTCTTCGTTTTCCAGATTCTGTGGTTACCGCTGAAAATTATTTTTATTCAGCATGGATTAATATGAGGTTAGCAGATTATAGTGGCGCACAAAAGAACCTTCAATCTTATTTCAGAAAAGCTAAAGATGGAGATCCTTTAAAAAATAAAGCTTTAATGATGGAAGGTAGTTCCAGCCGAATTTTAAAAGATTATGCTAATTACACAAATGTTCCAGGGCAAACCAAAAAAATATCTACCTCTAATGATTGTTTGGAAGCGGAATTTGGGGCTGTTGCTTATAAAAATGATTTTGTTTATGCCAAATTTTCTGAAAATGACAGGGTAACCTCAAAGAAAGACAGCATTGCTTTTGTGTCAAATTTAAGATTAATGAATAGTCAAGGAGATACCAATTGGTTGTCTCAATTGGCGGTACCTAATAAATTAATTTCTGGCGTTACTTTCCTACCTGAAAATACTGGTTTATACTATTGTTTGTGTGACAAAGTAAATTTAATGGAAGTTCGGTGTGATATTTTCTTTAGAAAATTCAATGAGAATGGTGGCGTAGGGGAACCTTTAAAAATAACCGCTAATGCCAGTGGATTTTCAACGCAACATCCTGCAGTGGGAAAAGATATTAACGGAAAATTATGGTTATATTTTTCTTCCAACAGACCCGGCGGGAAGGGTAAAGATGATTTATATCGTGCCGCAGTGTTAGAAAATGGTGAGGTGGATGCTCCAGAAAATTTAGTATCTCTGAATACGTCTGAAGAAGATGTTACGCCTTTCTTTCATACGCCAACCCAACGGCTTTATTTTAGCACACAGGGCAGATTTACTTTTGGAGGTTATGATGTTTACGCTTCTTCGCCAACTTTAAATGGCTGGACCAACCCAATGAATATGGGTGTACAGATGAACGCTTCTTCTGATGATTTATTTTTCTCCCTAAGTGAAAAAGGAACCAATGGTTGGTTAACCGTTCGAGGTGAAAAGGGAAGTTCTTGTACTACGGAAGTTCCTGACGCTTGTTGTTATAATCTGGTTACCTGGGATATGCCAATTCGAAAAGTGAGAATATTAGCTCATAATGCTAGTGATTCTTCTTTAATCAGAGAGGCTAATCTTTCCGTGCAAAGCCTTCCTTCCGGAACAGTAGAAAAAGTGGATGTTTCTTATGGCAACTGGCCATATTTTTCTTGGAATTCCTCTGACAATTACTCCGTAGGAGTCCAAAGTGATGGTTTTGACCCTTATCAGGGGGAATTAAATATTGCAGGATATCCATATACGGGGGATACAGTTGTAATTGATGTTTTTTTAAATCCTACCGTGATAGAACTCCAGGTTTTAACCTTTGATGACAGAACAAAGGAAGCACTTAACGGCACAACAGTTAATCTTTTAAAATGGATAGACACAAAGAATTCTGTTGACAATATTCAAACGAATGAGAAGGGCAATTCCTTTACCTTTTCAGTCATTCAGAATCATAAATATAAGTTGGTTGCAAGCAAAAATAATTACGAATCTGTCGAAAAGGACATAAGTTTTACTTTAAGTGATGTAAAAGGTTTAGGAAAAAAAATAACTATTGAAGTCTATCTTAAGCCACCTTTATCTACGCCTGTGGCCTTGTATTTTGATAATGATATTCCAAAGGCGAAGCAAATGAAGATAAAGGGGACTGAGAATTATGTTGAACTTTCAAATACCTATTACAATCAAAAGGAATCTTTCATTTCTAATTTTACCAAGGTACTTCCTGAAGCTGAGAAATTTGTTTTAAACGAACAATATGATTTGTTCTTTAATAGGGAGGTGAAAATGGGTACGGTAAGTCTTGAATATTTGTCAAAAGCCATCGCCGAAAAATTAGCAGAGGGTAAGAAACTGGAAATTACCTTAAGTGGATTTGCCAGTCCATTGGGTAGTGTTAGTTCTAACAAATTGTTGAGCGACCGACGTATTAAAACCATACAAAATTATCTGCTGCAAAGTAATCAGGGCAAATTAGCTGAGTCTGTTAAAAATGGACAATTGAAGTTTATTACTTCTGCTTACGGTGAGAATAAATCGAAAAAGCAGGTGTCGGATAATCCGATGGATAAGAGGAATTCTGTTTTCAGCCTGGTAGCTTCTGTTGAGCGAAGAGTTGAAATTTTAGTAAAAATTCTTAATTAAATTGAGCTATGAATCAACATAATATAAATAAAAAGCATGATTTTATAACGTACTTGCGTTTAAAATTAACGTTTCTTATACCTGTCGTTTTATTTATGCTTCCTTTTTCTGCCAATGCAACTCATATTGTAGGTGGTGAAATTGGTTACAGATGTCTTGGTGGCAATCAGTATGAAATAACATTGAGAGTTTTTAGGGATTGTTTTAATGCCGATCCAACGGCTTTGTTTGATGACCCTGGCGTTATCGGGGTTTACGCTTCAAATGGTTTAAGGCTAAGTAATATTTCACTCAGACCAATTGGAAATGATACGTTAAGGGAGGGTCTTGACTCTTGTTATACCTCTTTTATAAATAGTGTTTGTGTTCATACAACCGTTTACCGAACTGTAATTACCTTAAATCCTCGGG
>JBMLQR010000357.1:0-5626 GCA_049241465.1 Saprospiraceae bacterium
CCATGTTTTTTCAACATATTTACGACAAAACACTTGCTCAGGCAAGTTATTTACTTGGCTGCCAGAAAACAGGCGAAGCTATCGTCATTGATGCAAAACGCGATGTAGATACTTATATCGACATAGCCAAACAGAACAATTTGCGCATCACCCATATAACGGAAACTCATATTCATGCCGATTTCCTCTCTGGTTCACGCGAATTAGCTGCTCTTACGGATGCGGAGATGTATTTATCAGACGAGGGCGGTCCCGATTGGCAATATAAATTTAGTCATACCGGCTTACGTCATGGAGATGTCATAAAAGTTGGTAATTTATCTCTTAAAGTTCTCCACACTCCGGGCCATACCCCAGAAAGCATCACCTTTTTGCTCACTGATCATCCTGCCAGTAATGAACCTGTGATGATGTTTACCGGTGATTTTGTATTTGTAGGTGACATAGGCCGTCCCGATTTATTGGAAAAAGCGGCGGGAATGAAAGGGACGCAAGAAATTGGAGCCGATCAAATGTATCATTCTATCCAGCAATTTCAGGCACTGCCAGACTTTATTCAAGTTTGGCCCGGACATGGCGCCGGCTCTGCTTGCGGCAAAGCATTGGGTGCTGTGCCCAGTACAACGGTTGGTTACGAAAAAATACGCAATTGGGCGTTCCAGTATGGAGACGATAAAACCGGATTTATAGGCTATCTGCTTAGTGATCAACCTGAGCCTCCAAAGTATTTTGCGGAGATGAAAATGAGGAATAAGGAACCCAGGAATTTGTTGACTCAAGTACCCAAACATCAAAAATTAAGTCCTGAAGCTGTTTTGGATGCACTTAATAGCGGCGTAACCGTCATCGATACCCGCCATAAATCACTTTATGAAAAAGGATCTATACCCGGTACTATTAACATTCAACATAATAATTCAATGGCGACCTGGGCTGGTTGGTTCTTAACTTATGACAAGCCTTTCATTATTATTGCCGAGGAAAAAAACATGGAAGAAATAACCCGGAAACTTATGCGCATAGGGTTAGATCAAATCATGGGTTATATAGATAATGTCAGCTGGTATGAGGCATTGGGGCATAAACTTCAGGTAACTTCCATTATAGACGCTGATTTTGTTGAAAATGCCGTTAAAAACAAGGAAATGGAATTATTTGATATTCGTGGAACTTCAGAATTCCAGGACGGACATATTCCCGGGGCAAAACATCTTTTTCTAGGTACTATAACTGAAAATACAGCAAAATTACCAAAGGACAAACCGTTTATTATTCAATGTCAGGCCGGTGACAGAACGGCTATTGGAACCTCTCTCCTATTGTCATTAGGTTATACAAACGTTTTGAATTATTCTGGTGGATTTGCCGATTGGCAATCCAAAGGAAAGGACATAGCAAAAGATTAAAAAGACCATTTTCTTCGTTAACCCTACATATAACTTTCACCAATGATGAGATATTTAGGGTTAACGCTTTTTATTTTTATACACCTTCACATTGAAGCCCAGTCTTTTCGAACACTTTCTCAGACAAAGCCGGGTATTCGGAAAGATTACGAAAAGGCTAAATTGGAAGCACAAAAGGAAAATACCAATGCCAGTATTATACTTTTATTAAAGTGCCTTGAAAAAGATCCCATTTTGGTAGAAGCCTGGACCTTACTGGGGAATGCATATCATGATATCGGCGAGTATAAAAAATCTCTGGATGCATTTACAAAGTTATCCCTTATACACCCAAATCATGATATCAGGATGAACTATGCTTTTGGACTAACTGCTTATAAATATGGAGATTATTCCCTGGCCGTTGAAAAACTGACCTTATATACGACTTCTAATAAAATAAAGGGGCAGCCACTTGAGCAAGCCAGTAAATTATTGGAAAATGCGATTTTCGCCCGTGACGCAGTGCAAAATCCCGTTTCATTCACTCCCACGCCTTTGAATTCTTTAATTAATACGGATGCACCAGAATATCTGCCATCCTTTTCTGCCGACGATAAAACCTTGCTATTTACCCGCGTAGTAAATGGGCAGGAAGATATTTTTTATACACAAAGAGATTCATTGTCAGGCGATTGGGGCAAACCAATTGCCTTAACCCAATTAAATACCCCATTTAATGAAGGAGCACACACCTTATCGGCTGACGGTTCAACGTTAATATTTACTCAATGTGAAAACAAAAATGGACTGGGTAGTTGCGACCTTTACATTTCATACAAAAAAGGAGAACAATGGACGGCTCCAAAAAATGTAGGGACACCTGTAAACACTATGTATTGGGAATCAATGCCTTCCCTTTCTGCTTCCGGCGATAAATTATTTTTTTCTTCCAAACGTCCCGGAGGTTTTGGTGGTACGGATATATGGATAAGCCGACTTGTTTCAGCCGATAAATGGTCTGTCCCTGAAAATGCAGGACCAAACATAAACACCCCGGGAGATGATCAGGCTCCCTTTCTTCATATAGATGGCCAAAGCTTATATTTCATGTCCAATGGACATAAAGGGATGGGCGGCTTTGATATTTATCTTTCCCGAAAAGATAGTACCCAGAAGTGGGGAAAACCTATTCACCTGGGTTTCCCTATAAATACCATTGCCGATGAAGGCGCGCTCTGTATCAATAGAACGGGGGAAACAGCCTATTTTTCCAGTTCTAAACGGGATACACCTGGAAAAGGCATGACCAGTAAAACAAATATTGATATCTTCAGTTTTCCTCTTTATCCGGACATCAGACCTATTCCCGTTACCTTTGTCACTGGGAAAATAGTTGCCAATGATAGTAACCAACCTCTTCCGGCACAACTTGAAATAAGTGTAACTGAAACCGAAGCCATTATTTTTAAGGCAAAAATAGACTCCTCAGGAAAATTCTTTATTTGTTTACCGAGCGGTCAAAATTATTCCCTGTCGGCCTCCTACCCCGGATATACCCTTTACAGTAATTATTTTACGCTACTTGACGCTCATTCTGCTTTAGAACCCTATTATTTGAATATTTTACTGCAAAAAATAAATAAGCCAGCCACTGCCATTTCAACGGAAAAAATGGTGGAGGAAGGAGATCCGATTGTATTAAAAAATGTATTTTTTGAAACGGGATCAGCACAACTAAATCCAAATTCGCTCCATGAATTAAATCTGTTAAGTCAGTGGTTAGCAGAAAACGCAGCTATTTTCATACAAATAAACGGGCACACAGACTATATAGGGGCTGAAGAAATGAATGTGCAACTGAGTACTCAAAGAGCAAAAACGGTATATGAATACTTAATACAATCAGGAATAGGCAGGGAGCGTCTTCGATATAAAGGCTATGGTTCGTCGAAACCCGTTGCCGACAATGCAACGGAAAAAGGGAGAAAAGAAAACAGGCGTACAGAATTCATCTTATTGAAATAAATGCTGTACGACAGTATTTTCAGGGAAATGTCAAAATACAGGCAAAGAAATTATTTGACGATGAGTTGATCTCTACCTGGACCTACAGACACCATGGTAATAGGCACATTAAGTTCTTTTTCAAGTTTCAACAAATAATCAGTTGCCTCCTTAGGCAAATTATTCCAATCGGTTACTTCATCTAAGGGTACGTTCCAACCTGGAATATTTTCATAAGAAACAGAAAAAGTATCATCACTTATATCAAAGGGAAGATTTTGAGAGAGAGAACCATCTTCTGATGTATAGGCAGAACCCATAGCAAAATCAGAAAAAGCGGAAAGAACGTCCATTTTAGTGACAATCAGCTGAGTAACCCCATTTAACATGATGGCATATTTCAACTGAGGCACATCGAGCCAACCACAACGCCTTGGTCTTCCGGTAGTTGCACCAAATTCTCCTCCTTCAGCCCTTAATTTTTCTCCTGTTTCATTGTGCAGTTCTGTTGGAAAAGGCCCTGATCCAACGCGGGTACAATAGGCTTTGGTAATACCATAAACCTCCTTTATTTTTTGCGGAGAAACGCCCAATCCGGTACAAACACCTGCGGTAATGGTATTGGACGAAGTAACGAAGGGATAAGTTCCAAAATCAATATCTAACATAGTACCTTGAGCCCCTTCTGCCAGTATTCTTTTACCCGCAGCCAAGGCATCGGATATAAAATATTCACAATCAACAAATTGCAATTTTTTAACCTCATTAATTGCCTCCATCCATTTTTGTTCTTCCCCATCGATATCAAAAGGAAGATCAGGAAACTGAGCTAATAATTTTAGGTGTTTCTGCTTAAGTGAATGGTATCTGGCCTGAAAATCAGGCGAAAGAATATCCCCAATTCTAAGACCATTCCGCCCTGTTTTATCCATATAAGCCGGACCAATACCCCTAAGGGTTGAACCAATTTTTTCCTTCCCTTTGGCTAATTCCGATGCTGCGTCGAGCATGCGGTGAGTGGGTAATATCAGGTGAGCTTTCTTTGCAACAAAAAGTCTATTTTCGAAAGTAACACCCACGGCGGTGAGTTCATTCAATTCTCTAACAAAAGTAATTGGGTCTATAACTACCCCATTACCGATAAGGTTTTGCAGATTTTCTCTGAAGATACCAGAAGGAATAGTATGAAGGACAAATTTTTTCCCTTCAAATTTAAGCGTATGGCCAGCATTTGGTCCACCTTGAAACCTGGCTACCATTTGATATTTTGGTGCCAAATAATCTACTATTTTACCTTTACCTTCATCGCCCCATTGCAATCCCAACAAAACATCAATTTCCATACGCGCAAAAATATATTTTTAAGAATCAACTTTTCGAAACAAATTTAAAATAATATCCAGCAGAATTTCTTTAAAAACGATGAAACTGAACTATTAATTTATAAACGGACCATATTTAAGGCTTAGGACTCCTTAAACCAGCCGGCATAGGTAACATAATTATTGGCAATTCTGGAAACCGTCTGAGAAAATTGTTCCTCACTTAAGGGCTTTATCTTTCTGGCGGGAATCCCGGCATAAATATACCCTGATTCCAGTACCATATTTTCCAAAACAATAGCTCCGGCAGCGATAAGGACATTATCTTCCACCACCGCGTGATCCATAATTATGGCGCCCATACCCACTAAAATATTATTTTTCAAGGTACATCCATGCACGATAGCCCTGTGACCGATACTCACATTATCACCAATGGTGGTTGCAGCCTTATTCCATGTACAATGAATAATGGCACCATCCTGCACATTGACCCGATGACCTATCCGAATGGCATTAACGTCCCCACGAATCACTGCCTGAAACCAAACGCTGCAATCGTCGCCCATGATGACATCTCCGATAATGGTTGCATTTTCAGCTAAATATATATTCTGCCCAAAAACAGGCGTATTTCCGTTTACCGACTTAATTAATGACATATTCAACTTTTTAAAGTATCTGTTAAAAGAATGGCAATACGCATCGAGATACCTTTGTCAAAATTACAAAGATTTGCCAATGGTTGATGAAAAGCTTTTAAGTAAATATGATATTCCTGGATCGCGTTAGAAACAGGTTTTAATGAGCGAAAGAATAAATAAATTTGTACATTTGAAAATATAAAATTTGAGTTATGAAAATTGAATTAAACTTGCAGAATAAAAAATTGGAACTAATCCAATGGCTTTC
>JBMLQR010000358.1:0-11929 GCA_049241465.1 Saprospiraceae bacterium
ATGGTTAAAAACAATTGATTTAAATTCATTGGATAAGTAGGATTCTTATCGAGTATATTAAAAACTTCACCCGGAAGTTTCATAATAACCAAAAAGAGGATACTTCCAGCACTTAATACCAATAAACCCAATATAAATTGAACCCGGTAGGGAATTAAATAACGAAATATAAATCCGTTTTTATGTAATTTTTCTTTAGAAAATTTGGGCTTTTCACTGGTTTTGCCCTCGTTTTTATTAGCTGACATAATTAATTTTTACTTACCTAAAGCAACCTAAACAACTTAAGCCTCCTTTTAGATTAAAAAAAATAAATATATCCTCCTATATTTGAATCTTGAAATATATCAATTATTTGATAATCAGCGTTTACCTTTAAATAAAATCTACTGAAAATGAGATGTTTTTTTCTGCTTTTATTTATCGTGCCTTTTGTTTTAAAGGGACAAGGAACAGATATAGAGTTAGGTATAACAGGAGGAACCACCATCTACGTTGGAGATTTATCGGGCTCATTAAACGATTACACCACAAAAGACTTGGGCTACACTGCTGGTGTATTTCTTAGAAATAATTTTAATAAACATATTGGTTTTAGATTCGGATTATCTTTCAGCCATTTAAGAGCAGACGAATTAAATAGAATAGTTCCAAATCCTCGTGGGTTAAATTTCAATAATGATTTAAAGCAAGCCCATATATTGGGTGAATGGAGAATCATAAATATTTCTTCAGCTGATGAGAAGATAATTATTTCCCCATTTTTTGCAGTTGGAGGAACAGTTCAATTATCCGATCCTTATTTCAGGGACCTTACTTATGGCAATGTACCTCTTAGATTATTAGGCACTGAAGGACAAGGCATTCCAGGTTATCCGGAATATTATAAGCCATATCAATTCAGTTTACCCATTGGTGCAGGGATATCTGTTTCCTTAAATGAGAGGGTGAAATTGACAGCAGAGATTATAGGTAACAGAGTTTTTGGTGACTACATAGATGATGTTTCTTCAGCACCGGTTATTTTTAATGATTTATTAGCCAATCCCAAAGGATCAAGTTTGGCATTAAATGCTTATATAAGCAATCCTACCTTATATCCCAATCCCTCACAAACTCCTTATTCCAGAGGAGGACCAGCCGTCGATTGGTTTTATTTAGCCCAATTTAGCCTAAGTTATAGAATCAAATCAGGTGGTTCTTCCAAATTTGGCGGTTCACGAGGATTGCCATGCCCCACCTTTAAATAAAATGAATAATTCAATGCTTAGAATTTGTAAAAAAGGTAAAAATGATATACAATGTATCACAAAAATTAAAAACTAATACCTGAAGTATGCTTATATTTGCAAGCACTTAAAACAAATAATAAGATGGCACAATTAAATTTTGGGGGATCCTTAGAAAACGTGGTAACACGAGAAGAATTCTCTTTAGAAAAAGCACAGGATATCCTTCAAGATGAAGTTATTGCGATAATAGGATATGGGGTTCAGGGTCCTGGACAAGCATTAAACCTAAGAGACAATGGTTTTAATGTAATCGTTGGGCAAAGATACCCATCTCCTACATGGGACAAAGCTATTGCTGATGGATGGGTACCAGGAGAAACCTTGTTTTCCATTGACGAAGCAGCTGAAAGAGGAACTATCATTCAATATCTTCTATCAGATGCTGCCCAAATTGCGGCATGGCCACAGTTAAAAGCAAAATTAACCCCTGGAAAAGCTCTTTATTTTTCTCATGGATTTGGAATTACCTACAAGGAGAGGACTGGAATTATACCTCCTGCTGATATAGATGTAATTCTGGTTGCTCCTAAGGGAAGTGGAACATCTTTAAGACGAATGTTTATAGCGGGTCGTGGACTAAATTCCAGCTACGCTATTTTTCAGGACGCTACAGGCAAAGCTTTTGAAAGAGTAGTGGCACTTGGTATTGGCATCGGATCAGGTTATCTCTTTGAAACTACCTTTCAAAAGGAAGTTTACAGTGATTTAACTGGCGAAAGAGGTACTTTAATGGGTTGTATTCAAGGTATTTTTGCTGCACAATATGAAGTGTTGCGAAGTAATGGACATAGCCCTTCAGAAGCTTTCAATGAAACCGTAGAAGAATTAACTCAATCATTGATGCCCTTAGTAGCTGAAAATGGAATGGATTGGATGTATGCCAATTGTAGTACCACCGCTCAAAGAGGAGCTTTAGATTGGTGGAAAAAATTTCGTGATGCCGTTAAACCGGTATTTGAAGACTTATACGCAAGTGTTTCTTCTGGAAATGAAGCCCAATTATCTATAGATTCAAATAGCCTACCTGATTATAGAGCTAAATTGGAGGTTGAACTAAAAGAGTTGAGAGATAGCGAAATGTGGCAAGCTGGTAAAACAGTAAGAAGCCTTCGCCCAGAAGCAGTAAAAGAATAAATTTATCCAAATACTAATAAAAAGAGGTATTTTCGGTTTTCGACTATACCTCTTTTTTTGTAACAAGCTATTATGGTTGCAACATCGCAAAATACCCTGGAAGGAATATATGAGGCTGCTAAAAGGTTAGAAGGAATTGCTGATTTGACCCCATTGCAGCTAAATGCTAATTTATCCGAACAATATCAATGTAATATTTTCTTAAAACGTGAAGATCTTCAGGTAGTTAGATCCTACAAGATAAGAGGTGCCTATAATAAAATGTCAAGCCTCCCGAAAGAAATTTTGGATCAAGGCGTAGTTTGCGCCAGTGCCGGAAATCATGCCCAGGGTTTTGCTTTTGCCTGCCAAAAACTGGGTGTCAAAGGAAAAATATACATGCCTTCAGTTACTCCTCAACAAAAAGTAACTAAAGTTAAAAAATTTGGAAAAGATTGGGTGGAAATAGTCCTGGTGGGCGATACTTTTGATGATGCCTTTCAAGAGGCTATGGTTTATTCAACCGAAACAGGAAAAGCATTTATTCATCCTTTTAATGATATTAAAATAATTGAAGGTCAGGGTACCGTTGCCTTAGAAATTTTAAATCAGTACCCTCATCATATCGACTATCTCATTGCACCAATTGGTGGTGGCGGATTGATTGCAGGTTGTGGTATAGTTTTTAGTGCCTTGAGCCCAAAAACATTGATAATAGGGGTCGAACCTGCCGGTGCACCTGCAATGTTTGAGTCAATAAAACAAGATAAAATAGTAACACTGAATCAAATAGATAGCTTTGTCGATGGGGCTGCTGTAAAAAAAGTAGGAGAAATAAATTTTCCTATCGTTAAAAAAACAATGTCCAAAGTTCTGCTGGTGGATGAAGGAAAAGTTTGTCATACCTTACTTCAATTATATAATGATGAAGGATTTGTGGTCGAACCCGCAGGTACCCTATCTATTGCCGCATTAGATGATATTAAAGAGGAAATTAAAGGAAAAACCGTTGTTTGTATTGTAAGTGGTAGTAATAACGACATAACCAGAACAGAGGAAATTAGAGAACGAGCCCTTCTTTACAATGGGTTAAAACACTATTTTGTTATTAGATTTCCACAACGGGCCGGCGCCTTAAGGGAATTTCTTAACCATGTTTTAGGTCCTAATGATGATATCACCCACTTTGAATATACCAAGAAAAATAATAGGGAGCTAGGTCCCGCTTTAGTTGGCATTCAAGTGAAGTGTAAAGAAGATTACGATCTTTTATTGCAAAGGATGAATGAAAACGGCTTGCAGTTCCAATCTATGAATGAAAGTAAAATGTTGTATGAATTATTAGTGTAGTTTAGTTTTGGCTAATTCCATAATAATGTCAAACTGAGCATCAGTCACTGGCATAACACTCAAACGACTTTGTTTTATTAACCCAATATCTTGTAATTCAGGATGTTGTTTAATTTCTTTTAAACTTACTGCTCTATTTAATTTTTTAACAGGAACGATATCAATAGCGGACCAATCTCCCTTTTCTGCCGTAGGATCAGGGTAAGCCGTGTGTAAAACTTTGGCAATACCTACAATTTCCAATCCTTCGTTACTATGATAAAAAAGAAGAATATCATCCATTTCCATAGCACGGAGAAAGTTCCTCGCACCGTAATTTCTTACACCATCCCACATAGATATTCCATCTTCCATTAAATTGGAAAAGCTAAAAACAAAGGGTTCAGATTTTATTAACCAAAAAGACATTTATTTTAAATTAAAGGGCTAAAAAAACAGGCAAGATAGCGTTAACTCCTTCCTCAATGGGTAAAAGTACAGGAATTTTTAGTTTATCATAGTAATCTTCCTGAAAAGCTTTTGCTTCCTCAGGCGAACAACCTTGCGTGTTTAATACTAAAGCAATTACCTCTGCCCCGTAAGCATTAATCAAAGCTATTTCTGATGCAACCGAGGGAATTTCTCCCCAATGAGCATCATCATCGTAATAAACTCTTTTTGGGGGATGGACTAAAACGGCATATTTTGCCTTTCCGGAAACAAAAAATTCAGAACCACATGGCCCGCTTGGATTTCGTAAGGCAGATTGTCCTTCCAGGAAAATAAAATCAGGATTTTCCTTTAAATAACATTCAACAATAGCATTTTCCAATTCACCGGAAACAAAATCATTTAAGGTAGAATCAAAAATAAATCCATATTCTCCACCTTGCAGCCAACCTGTTTGACCGGTATAAATCATTTCTGCCTTTTTATTATTTTTATTCAGCAGTTCAGTAAAAAATCGTGCTGAGGTTCTTTTCCCAACAGCGCAATCGGTTCCAATAACGGCAATTACAGGACATTTTACCTGTTGGATTCGTCCAGTCCAAAAATGAAGATTTTCTTTTATTTTAGGTTTTCTAACATCTTTTAGATAGGCCTTGTTTTGCATTGCCAGTTCAACAAAATGCGGTTTATCCGATAAAAATTCATGTAAACCATTTACTAAGGATAATCCATTTTCTAAACATTCCAGTAGGATAACCTCTAAGTCTTTAGGAATAACACCGCCGTGTGTGGCTATCCCAATGATGGCCACAGTTGCCTCTGGAAATAATTGGATAGCCTCTTTTACTGAAGCGATAATGGGAATATGTCTATGAATACCATCTAATTTTTCTCCGGCATCGGAACCATAATTTTTACTATCCACCACTGCCAGAATTTCAAATCGTTGGGTTCCACGAATTAGCCCATGAGCCGTTTTGGCATCCAGCTTATCATAAACATCTAACGTCAAAATAATGGCCTTTTCCTTATTAATCATTTTTTAAACTAAATTATTGGTTGGCTAAATTAGTAAATTTTTATGTTGCATTCACACTTTTGACTTTTCAAATAATGTTTATAAAATAAAATCATTAAGACTTTTTAAACGATATTATTGAAATATCCTTAAATTACACGCGTTAACCCTATAAAATATTGAATTTTCAGATGATGAACCTATTTTACCTTCTCAAAATACCATTCGTAGTATTAAGTATGCTACTTTTTGGTCAATTATCCTTTTTTTTTAACAATGAGTCACCCAAAGTATTGGTTTTTTATAAGACCGCTGGGTTTGTGCACGAATCTATCCCAGATGGAATTGCTGCTGTTAAAAAATTGGGATTGGCAAATGGATTTACCGTTGATGTCACGAATGATGCAACTTTAATTTCCGAAGAAAACTTATCAAAATATGCTGCTGTAATTTGGTTAAGCACTACCGGAGATGTTTTAAACCACTATCAGGAAGCTGATTTTGAAAGATATATTCAGGCAGGTGGTGGTTATGTAGGGATACACGCAGCTGCCGATACAGAATACGAGTGGGGTTGGTATAATCGCCTCGCTGGCGGTCAATTTTTAGACCATCCAGGTATAAATGACCCTCATCCAAATGTACAGAAAGGTAAAATTAATATAGCTGATAAAGCACACGCATCCACTAAATTCCTTCCTGAAACATGGGAAAGAACCGATGAATGGTATAGCTATAAAAAAATGAACCCTAAGGTAAATGTTTTGATGAACCTCGATGAATCAAGCTATTTAGGTGGATATAAAATGGGAAAACATCCAATTGCCTGGTATCACGAATTTGATGGTGGAAGGGCTTTCTACACGGCTGGCGGGCATACTAAGGAGTCCTACACTGAAGATTTATTTTTAAAACATGTACTTGCAGGCATTCAATTTGCTATGGGTGAAAACAAAACTTTAGATTATAGCAAGGCTAAAACAAAAAGAGTCCCT
The DNA here is from genome assembly GCA_049241465.1 of Saprospiraceae bacterium. GTDB lineage: Bacteria > Bacteroidota > Bacteroidia > Chitinophagales > Saprospiraceae > BJGN01. The sequence continues at coordinate 6,198 of JBMLQR010000358.1, forward strand.
GAAGAAAATAGATTTGAAAAGAAAACCTTAGTTCAAGGTGGATTCACTGAACCCACTGAAATGACTATTCTTCCTAATTTTGACATCCTTATTGCTCAAAGAAGGGGTGAAATTTTATTGTATAAGAATGGAAGCGATGAGGCTAAGGAAATAGTAAAATTAGATGTTTATTGGAAAACCGAAACACCAGGTGTAAATGCTGAGGAAGGATTAATGGGTATTCAGAAAGATCCTAATTTTGCTACCAATGGTTTTGTATATGTATATTATGCTCCTTCCGGTGATAAGGCGGTAAACAGACTTTCCAGATTTACTTTCAAAAATGACCAATGGGATATGAGCTCTGAAAAAATCATTTTAGAGGTGAATTCTCAACGGAATATTTGTTGTCATACGGGTGGTTCTATTGCCTTTGATAAAAATGGTTTATTGTATTTATCTACAGGTGATAATGCTACACCATTTAATCAACCTAAAGGTGGATTAGTTTTACGTGGTTTTGCTCCATTAGATGACAGACCAGGGTTTGAACAATACGATGCAAGAAGAAGTTCGGGAAATAGTAATGATTTAAGAGGTAAAATATTAAGGATTAAGGTAAATGCTGACGGCACTTATGATATTCCAGAAGGTAATTTATATGCTGTAGGTACCCCAAAAACTAGACCTGAAATTTATGTTCAGGGAAATAGAAATCCATATAGAATTACGATAGATCAAAAAAATGGATATTTATATTGGGGAGAAGTTGGTCCAGACTCCAATGTGGATAGTCTAAAAACAAGAGGTCCAAGAGGCTATGATGAAATGAACCAGGCAAGAAAAGCGGGTAATTTTGGATGGCCTTATTTTGTTGGAAATAATTATGCCTACTCTGAGTATAATTTTGATTCCGGTGAAACTGGCATCACCTTTGACCCAAAGAATCCTGTGAATAATTCCAGAAATAACACAGGGATTACTCAGTTACCTCCAGCACAACCAGCCTTTATTTGGTATCCTTATGATACCTCTCCAGATTTTCCATCTGTAGGTACCGGAGGCCGAAATGCCATGGCAGGACCTGTTTATTACAGCGACCTTTATCCAGAAGCCACCAGATATCCTTCTTATTATGATGGCAAATTTTTTGCTTATGAATGGATTAGAGGCTGGATTAAAGCAGTTACTATGCTTCCAAATGGTGACTTCGATAAAATGGAACCATTCATGGGATCTAACAAATTTAATGCTCTGATTGACCTTGAAATTGGCCCAGATGGTAGATTTTACGCGCTGGAATATGGAAATGGCTGGTTTTCAAAAAATATAGATGCTGCCCTTTCAAGAATTGATTATAATGCAGGGAACAGATCGCCAGTAGTAAAAAATATTAAAGTTGATAAAACTTCAGGAGCCATTCCTTTCTCAGCTAAATTTTCAGTATCAGCGAGTGACCCTGAAAATGATAAGCTAACTTATACCTGGGACCTAGGCAATGGTCAGACGATAAATACCATGGTGCCTGAACTTTCTTATACATTTAAAGAGATAGGCGATTACGACGTGCACGTGAAAGTAAGCGACCCAAGTAACTTGTCTGCAAAAAGTGGATTAGTATCTGTATATGCTGGTAATATTGCGCCAGAAGTGAGCATAGACATTATCAGTAATAAAACTTTTTATTTCCCCAAAAAACCCGTTGATTATTCAGTATCAATAAATGATGCGGACGACAAAAAAGCCATTAAAAATATTGCTTCTTTATATGTTTCCGCTGATTATATCTCTGGTTTGGATCAAGCCGAAGCTTCAAAGGGCCATTTGATTGTTGCAGATGCCATTATTGGTAAAAGTATTGTCAATTCAACTACTTGTATTACTTGTCATAAAGCAGACGAACCTTCTATAGGTCCTTCATTCACCGATGTAGCAAAAAAATACAGAAGACAGCCAAATGTCACTACCTATCTGTTAAATAAGATACAAAAAGGTGGTTCAGGTGTTTGGGGAGAAACCGTCATGCCTGCAAATACTGAATTAAAAAATGACGATGCTACTAAAATTATTTCCTATATCATGTCTTTAGGACAAAAAGAGGCACCAAAACCATCTTTACCAGCCAAAGGAATTGTAGCTGATCCTTTATTAGGAAAAACTTTCAGTGAAAGTGGTATGTTTGTCTTAAATGCAAGTTTCACTGACCGGGGTGGAAAAGAATCTAAACCTTTAAGTGGAAATGGTTCTGTGGTCCTAAAGAGTCCAAAAATTGGCATGGATCAGGCTAAAAATCTAAATGGATTTTCAATCATGAAATATGGCGGACAAACATTAATGATGTTCCCTTCCACCCAGGCTTCATTTTCTTTGAACGATATTGATTTAACTCAAATCATTAAGCTTCAGATTGCTGCTGCCGGACAAGAAGCGGGAAAGGATGGTTACTCCATAGAAGCACGTTTAGACAGTCCAACAGGCAAGGTTCTTGGAAGTTCTGTTTTTAAATTAACAGCTACAGGTCCGAAACCTCCTTATTTTGGTGGTTGCGAAATCAAGCTCACTCCAGTAACAGACAAGAAAAAACATACCTTGTATTTTGTTACTAAACCTATTAAAGAGGGTGAACCTGCTGCTGCAATGGTCAATATTGAATTTAAAACTGAATAAATAAGATTTTATCCATAAAAAAAGGCCAGTAAGAAATAATCTACTGGCCTTTTTTTATTAAGGTTTTTGCCAAGGTGTTTTACCCGCCTGTTGAATATGCCTCATTAATCTTTTGTTTAAATCTGCAAAAATCTTTGGATTTTCTTTTATCACATTCATTTTTTCAAATGGATCAACTTTCAAATTATACAATTCCATGGGTAATCCCGGGTAATTCCTAATCAATTTCCAATCACCAAATCTCAAAGCATAACTACAATCACCATTGTAATTTGCCCCTCCTTCTCTTCTTGTAAAGTACATTTCCCGAATTTCCATCGTATCAGGTGTTGAATTCTTTAATTCATTTAGCATACTTTTTCCTATGGATGGCGCATTTTGCCGAACACCAGTTATATCCAAAATGGTATGGAAAAGGTCCATAGACAACCAATTAGATTCTGATATACGTCCATTATCAATCATTGAAGGCCAAGAAATACAGGTTGGAACTCTCAAACCACCTTCATACATACTTTGTTTGCCATCTCGGTAAGGACCATTATTTGCAAGATCAGGCAAATGTCCTCCATTATCACTGGTGAAAATAATCAATGTATTATTATATATCCCCTCATCTTTTAAAGCTTGAATAACCGTTCCGATGCTATAATCCAGATGTTCAATAAATGCAACCAGCTTCGCTCTTTTTTCAGATAATTGAGGTTCTCGCATCTTAACTTTTTCCAACCATTCAACAGGAGGCTGAACTGGAAAATGAGGCGCATTATAAGCAAGGTATAGAAAAAATGGTTTCTTATTTTGAGCTTGTCCTTTGATATAATCGATGGACCAATCAGAAAATAAATCTGTTGCATGCCCCTCCGGATCAATAACCTTTTCATTTAGTCTCATATAATTGATGTCATGGCGTCTATGTGACCAATAATCATCCATCATATCGCCCAACCATCCATGAAAATAGTCAAACCCTTTTTCATTTGGCAAATTTGGCGAAGTTAATCCCAGATGCCATTTCCCAATGATTGCGGTGTTATAACCAGCATCTTTCAAATAGGTAGGAAGTAATTTTACTTTTGGATCTAAATACCCCCAATTATCTTCTTCTTTGGTTCTTATAACTCCCGGCACCCCAACATAATCAGGATAAGTACCTGATAAAATAGCGGCTCTGGTGGGTGAACACACCGTACAATTAGCATAAAACTGATTAAATCTGATACCATTAGCTGCAATACCATCAATATAGGGCGTCTTTATATCTTTTGTTCCCTGATAAGAAACATCATATAACCCTTGATCATCTGTTAAAATCAAGAGAATATTCGGTAAAGATTTTTTATCAATCGTCCTCTTTTGAAATGGATGAATGGAAGAAAATAAGACTGCACTTAGGCAAACAAGTAAAAAATATCTCATATAGGGTAGATTTTATTATATAATTTCTTTTGAATAATGCCATTAAAGAGGCTCAAATAAAGCATCCATGTTTATCTGATTTTGTACTTTACCGACATAGTGCTCATTTTCCTTAACGCCAAAAGTGGTTAACATAGTTAGAAAAACACTCTTTTTTGTTTTTGTGTTTTCCAGAAAAGTCCAACGTTTCTGTTTCAACTCCTCGGCATATTTTTTATCAATGACAAATTCCTTCATTGAAAATTTAATTTCTATCAGATTTATACATTTGTCATTTCTGTCAAACAATAAATCTACTTGTGCCCCTTTTAAATCACTTGATGACTGCGGTTTATACCTCCAAATAGAATGTTCAGTATAGATTCCTGAAATACCTAACGCTTTTTTAATTTGAGGTATGTGTTTAATACAAATATTCTCAAAAGCAAGGGCACTCCAAACCATCCAGGAAGCGCTGGTCGATTTTGAAATCCAGGTTCCAGCACCCGTTGATTTACTTTTTTCGATAAATTTTAAATAAAAAAGAGAATATTCATCTGATAATTTAAATATGATATCTCTGTGTTTTTTACCAAACGGAAAATAATCAATTATAAATCCAGATTCCAATAATTCATCTAAAACGGTAGTTAGCGTACCGCCAGTCTTTAAACCGCCAATGTCTATCAATTCATTTCTACTTAATCCCGAGGCTTTATTTGCCAAGGCTTTAACAACTTCAATATGTTTATCAGCCCTGTCAAATAAAGCGACATAAAGTTCTTGAAACTCATAAAATAATGGACCATCCTTGTTAAAACACAATCGATCAATAGCCTGTGTGGAACTTTCTCCTGCTTTAATTTCTTTCAAATATTGAGGAATTCCCCCCATGGCCATATATAATTCAATCATTTGATATCTATCCAGATTTATCCCATTCTTTAATAAAAGACGTTCTGTTTCATATAAATTAAATGGCATCAAACGGATTCTTCTTGTCAATCTATTATGTAAGCCGCCTTTATTTCGCAAGATATTTTGTATCATCCATGAGGCAGCGGATCCACAGATTACAATAATAATTTGATCAAATCTTGAAGCCCATGCATTCCAAAAATGATCAAAAGCTTGCAAAAACTTAGATCTTGGTGTGTCCAACCATGGAAATTCATCTAAAAAAATGACTTTTTTCCCTTTGTTTAAATCTTTTTCCAGTAATTCAGCTAATTGCCAAAAGGCATCAATCCAAGATTTGGCTACCTGTAATTTTACAGACGGTTTAAAAGTAGAAACTAAAACCCGGTTAAAATTTTTCAATTGGTCGCTTAACGAAGCGTCCTTTACCCCTGTAAAATCAAATACCATTTGATTCGAATAAACAGATCGTATCAGAAATGTTTTACCAACACGCCGTCGACCATATACTGCTATTAATTCAGCCTGATCTGATTTCAATGCCTCCTTTAAGACGGCAATTTCTGATTCTCTACCAACTATTTTCGAGTGTTCACTCATAGTATTTTATTAAAATTATATAAATATACATTATAATCAGCCATAAGTAGGTTTTTTATACTAGTTATGGCTGATTATAAGCAGTAAATATTAAACACGTTAAAAAGAAAATCCTTCTTTAATTTTGTTATTTTAGCTTTGTTTAATGGTATTCATTTTCAGGTAAATTT
>JBMLQR010000358.1:12029-13838 GCA_049241465.1 Saprospiraceae bacterium
CAACAGGTTCAACGCCTGTTGCCGTTGATGAATCTGGCACTCCCCTTTCCTTGCTTCCCGAGTTTGCTGATAATCCAAACGCCATGTTTATTTTATGGAAAGATCATACCAGTATTGAGGAAGCGGAGGCTATCAATAATTATAATCGACAGAGTAATATTGATTATTTGCAATATGTTGGTGGGATATATTCCTCAGAATGGTTTTGGGCAAAATTGCTTCATATTTTAAAAACAGATGAAAAAATAAGGTCTAACATCGCCAGCTTTGTGGAACATTGTGACTGGATACCCTTTGTATTAACAGGTGGGAAAAGCCTTAAAGATTTAAAACGAGGTATTTGTGCAGCTGGTCATAAAGCATTATGGTCTGAATCTTTTGATGGGTATCCTCCCAATGATTATTTTGCTGCTATTGATCCTTTGTTAGATGGCTTTACAGAAAAATTGCATCAAAATATTTATTCCACAGATAGTATTGCTGGAAAAATAGCACCTGAATGGTCCGAAAAATTAGGATTACCTCTTGATGTAACCATTGGCATTGGCGCTTTTGACGCACATGTTGGTGCCGTTGGCGGTCAAATTGAACCTTTTTATTTAAGTAAAGTAATGGGTACATCCACCTGCGATATGATGGTGGTTTCAGCTAAAGACTTGAATAATAAATGCGTTAAAGGAATATGTGGACAGGTAAAAGGATCTATTTTACCTGGTTTATATGGTTTAGAAGCAGGCCAATCGGCCTTTGGTGATGTTTACGCCTGGTTTAAAAACCTGATCCTTAAGCCAACCATACAAATTATTGAAGAATCTGCCATGCTATCTGAAGATCAAAAGAAAGAATTAATACAATCACTGGATTCAAATTTATTGCGCATACTTTCACAACAAGCTGACGAATTACCCCTTAAAATATCATCTACCTTAGCTGTGGACTGGCTAAATGGTCGAAGAACACCTGATGCAGAACAACGACTAGAAGGTGCCATTTCCCAATTGAATTTAGGAACTGAGGCACCACACGTATTTAGAGCCTTAGTAGAAGCCACTTGTTTTGGATCAAAAGCGATAGTGGAACGATTTATTCAGGAAGGAATTCCAGTGAAAGGAATCATAGGATTAGGTGGCGTGGCAAAAAAATCGCCTTTTATTATGCAAATGCTATCTGATATACTAAATATGCCCGTTAAAGTACATAAAAGTGAACAAACCTGTGCCCTTGGCGCTGCCATGTTCGCTGCAACAGCCGCTGGAATCTATTCTCAGGTTGAACAAGCTATGCAAGCTATGGGTGCTGGATTTGAAAAAACATATTATCCCAATCAGGAAAAAGTAGATTTGTATCAGAAGAGGTATCAAAAATACCTATCGCTGGGTAACTACCTTGAAAAAAATCTAATGTAGCCAATGAAACATTTTAAATCTTTAAAAAAGGAATGTTATCAAGCCAACATGCAATTACCTGCTTTAGGGCTTGTCCTGTTTACTTTTGGAAATGTAAGCGTGGCAGACCATAAAAACAACGTTTTTGCCATAAAACCAAGCGGTGTTCCGTATAGTGAACTCACCCCACAAAAGATGGTTATTGTCGATTTTGATGGTCGCGTTATAGATGGAAAACTCAGACCATCTTCAGATTCAAAAACCCACGCTTTCCTATATAAAAACTGGGACCAGATAAACAGTATTGTCCATACTCATTCAACGTATGCAACGGCCTGGGCACAAGCCCAACGAGAAATCCCTATTTATGGAACAACCCATGCCGATCATTTAACAGAGGCAGTGCCTTGCGCTCCCCCTATGA
>JBMLQR010000359.1:0-1861 GCA_049241465.1 Saprospiraceae bacterium
AATTTAACCTCTCCGTTTTCACCCTAAAATAGTCTGAAATTTAGCGAAAATATTTCTTTTAAACCTAAATTTGGCCTTTCTACGCAATGTGGGTTAATGTCCTTGGTAACATTGCAAGGTCAAGTTGTACAAAAAAGTTTACCTGAAGCTGAGGAGATTAGTAACAGAAGAACTAGTTTTAATCTGGATGAAATAAAGGTTCGCTGGAAAAAAGTTGCCTTTGAAAATTGTACTGGTGTGCGCTGTACAACGGGACCTGGAACAAGTGGAGCTTTCTCCTGCGGAACTAGCACAGTGGCAGATATTGACGGCAACTCATACCATACGGTTTCAATTGGTACGCAATGCTGAACAAAAAGCAACTTAAAAGTTACAAAGTACAATGATGGAACAAACATTCCTTTGGATGCAATAGGCGGACCTACATGTGTTGTTGGGTCATCCTGGGTTGTAACTACTGGTGCTCGCACTGTTTATGGAGATACATGAAGAAGTTATAGAAGAATCTATCATTTAGTTACATAGAAAATGAGTTTAACCCTGTTTAAAAAGTTTTTTTTCGTTGAAATTAATGGGCATAAACGAATATAGTATTAAAATACTTTTATAATACTTAAACCAACACAAATTATATATTATATATATAAATGTTTTTAATATGTTCATTTTTGGAATGATTTTGGACCTAAAAAGCAAGGAAAAGTCCCATTAATAATTAGAATTTCCATCTACCTTTTAAGTTAATTCAGATTTTTGAATATTATATAATTAATAACATTCTAAATATGGTGAAGACTTATTTTACCCTATTTGTAATGACTATCTTTTTTTTGGTGTCAGCTCAAGGTCAGTTAAATTGGGACCATGGCAATCTACTGGAGTTTTCAAAACAAAAATGGATTAAAAATCGATGCTGTTGTTGGTTGCTTTATTGATTTTTACCTCTGTTGTTTTAAAGGCTCAATCTCCACAGAAGATTAACTTTCAATCGATCGTTAGAAACACCAGTGGGGTGATTATTTCCAATAAGTCTGTCAACTTTAAGATTACTATTTTATCTGGAACCATAACGGGTACACCCATTTATAGCGAAACACATTTGAAAACGACGGATGCGATAGGTCTGGTAAGTTTGCAAATTGGAACGGGAACGGTGTCAAGTGGTGTATTTTCCAGCATTGACTGGGGAAATACGCTGCATTTTATCAAACTGGAGGCTGATTTTTCTGGTGGAAACACCTATGTTACCCTTGGGACACAGGAACTGATGAGTGTTCCGTATGCCTTGTATGCTGCAAAAACGGATACAAATTCCTTGAATCTGACGAACAGATTGGCCACGAAGTTGAATGCCACAGATACAAGTTTATTGAATCTGAGCAGTAGATTGGCAGCAAAATTAAAAGTTACCGATTTTCCCTCAGGGAGTAGCGTAGGGGAATTAATGTATTGGAATGGTAGTAAATGGGTAAGTCTGTCGCCAGGTACGACGGGTCAAGTGCTCACTATGTCCTCAACAGGACTCTCTTGGGGATGTCCCATTACCAATTCAGCAGGCACGCCATCGTCAAGCCCAACGCTACCAGTGAATACGGTCTTGACGACTATCACGATAGCGACGACCGGAGCGACGGGTATAGGTACAGCGACGGGCTTACCTGCGGGCTTAACGGCTGTATGGTCTGCCAATGTAATAACGATCTCTGGAACGCCTACTGCGACGGGTACCTTCAACTACACCATTCCCTTAACGGGAGGTTGTGGAACTGCGAGTGCAATGGGTACTATCACGGTGAATGCGACGGTTCCTGACGCTCCGACGGGCGTAGTTGCTACGGCGGGAAATGCCTCGGCGAGTGTT
>JBMLQR010000360.1:0-7029 GCA_049241465.1 Saprospiraceae bacterium
TCAATATTTTAAATATTTTAATACTTTTATTTTATCATTTAGAGCTAACTCATTTTCCTTTAAAACCAAAAACAAATGGGATAAAGAATAACCTACATTTTTTGCAACTATTCCCATTTGAATACCTGGATTTTCAGAAATTAATCTTCTCGCCTTTAGCTCTTTTATAGTATGAATAAGTGTGCTTGGTATTATTTTGTAATGTTTATTCATATATCTATAAAAGGATTTTTTATTCATTTGTGCATAAACAATTAAATCTTCTACTGAAACTGTAGCTAAATTTTCCAAAATATAATTTCCCAAATCAAGTAGAAATTTTTCCTGTTCATTTTCTATATAATCTTCACTCATTGGTAGTTTAATGGTCTTTAATTTATTCTTTCTCATATAGAAAATAACGCCTGAGATAAAAAGAATTATCAAAGGCAATCCAAGATAGACCCAAATGGAAAGGCTTCTTTCATTTTTGAGATATTCTGGAAAATCCGTTGGATTAAAATTTACGACACCTTGCACACTTCCAAAATAGAAAATGTCTTTATGATTAAGGAAAGAACGTTTATTGAATTCTACACCAGGAAAATAGCATTCAATTTTATCCTTAATTTTTTGGAAACGGTAAAGACCCGCTGCTGTACTAGCCCAATAGAAGCCATTCTTATCTTTAACAACTATATTACATTCCAATGCTGGAAATTCTTTATTAAGTACTACTTTTTCATAATTTTTACTACCTGCCAAATACAAAAACAACCCTTTATCAGTTGACAACCAGTAATTTGCACCAATTTTTTGAATAGAATTTATTAATCCATCAATAAAAACAGGAGATTTTTGAATGGTTTTGCCGTCATATATGTAAACCCCTTTATAGGTAGATATAAAGACCTTGTCGTCAATGATTGCCAAATCATTAATTCCCAGATTCTTAATCAAAAAAACTTTCCTTTTATAATCGACAAAACCAAATCGGGTTCCAATAAAAATAATTCCTTTGTATGATATTATTTTTGATATGAAATTTAAGTCTCCCAGATAGTGTAGATTATCTATTTTTGTGGTATTGTCTATTAGACTATATTTTATAATTTCTTTGTTTGCTGTAAAAAGAATTAAACTATCTTCCTTTTGATATAACATCCCATCCGCAAATGAAATTTTAGGCAAAATTCGTTCTTCATTTCTAAAAATACCCTCATAGGTATTAATATATAAATCATCATTTATGAAGGATATGTCTCTGGTAGATAATCCATTTAAAATTGTTTTAAACTTTTTTTTTACCTCTATTTTGAATATTTGATTTTTTGAACCCAGATACTGGTTTCCACTATTATCTCTGGCATAACAAATTAATTTAGATGAGCCCTTTGGAAGAAATGGAAGCCAAACTTCATTTTTTTTCCAATCTCCAAAAAAATCAATATTCTTTTTTTTAAATTCCTGCTGATTGGATAGTTTCCCTTGATAAAAGAACAAGGTTCCTTTGTTATAGTTAGGGTTAATTAACCGATATTTGTTTCCATTAAACTGATAAAGTCCTTTTGGAGATTCGATAAAAATCTGACCCTTTTCATCATTGGCCATAGATCTTATATGAAAAGGTAAATCCATTATTTTTGTAACAATAGTATCTTGACACTTCAAATTTGTATGTAAAATAACTGCCCCTAAAATAATGGCAGATATTTTGAAATTAACTAACTTGAACATTAAAATTCATCGGTATTTTATTCAAAATAATTTAAGTAAAATTATACAATTATTTCAATTTTATGTAATTGTCAGCAATAAAACAGATGTTATGCTAAAATTAATCATTTTCGAAGAATTTTCTCCATTTTTCGACCTTTTGCTAACTCATCTACTAATTTATCCAGAAATCTTACTTTTTGGGTCAGCGGATTTTCAATTTCTTCTATCCGGCACCCGCAAATCATGCCTGTGATAAGTTGCGCATTGTCATGAAGGATAGCCTGCTGAAAAAAATCGGCAAAAGTAACTTTATCATTAATGAGCTGATTAATTTTATCTTCATTAAAGCCAGTTAACCAATAAATCACCTGGTGTAACTCCTCTTTGCTTCTTCCTTTTTTCTCCACTTTATTCACATAATGAGGATAAACAGAGGCAAAAGTCATACTGGCTATTCTCGCATTATGATCCATCATATTTCCCATGATTTTTAAATCTATATTCAAATTTAATATAAGTCCTAATAATATGCCTATATTTCCAATTCTTAAATAAAAATGGATAACAAAGTCAGATTATTTCAGTGAAGAATAGGAGCAAACAGCAAGAACGGCCAAAGCATTAGCCCACCCGATAAGAATAGCCATTTTATAATTCCTAAAATTTCAATGTTTATGCTATCATGGCGATATGGCAATAAAACTTCACATTGTAAAATCTACCCTGTCCCAACATCTTAAAGAGCTTAAAATTGTATTCACAAAGAAAACTGGCTTAAAGTGAAAAAACTATTAGACCTCCTTTTTGATGACGAAACCTTAAATGATAGCTGTCAATATTAAATTTATATTAATCTCCATCGTAAAACAGTACCTCTTCTATTGAACTCGTATATTTACGAACTCAATAATATTTCTACTTTACCATTACTTATGAAGCCAAAATTAAAATTTTTAGATAGATATCTTACATTGTGGATCTTCCTCGCCATGCTAACTGGTATAGCTTTAGGATATTTCTTTCCAAATATTAAGTCTGTTTTTGACCGTCTTTCCGTAGGTTCAACGAATATTCCTTTGGCTCTTGGACTCATTTTAATGATGTACCCACCTTTAGCAAAAGTTGATTATTCTCTTTTACCAAACGCTTTCAACGATAAAAAGGTAATGACCCTGTCCTTAATCCTTAATTGGATAGTTGGTCCCATACTAATGTTCATTTTAGCCGTTGTTTTTTTAAGAGACCAACCCGATTATATGGTGGGACTCATTCTCATAGGTCTGGCCCGTTGCATTGCTATGGTTATTGTGTGGAATGATCTGGCAGGTGGAAACCGGGAATATGGTGCATTACTTATTGCCTTAAACAGTGTTTTTCAAGTCATTACCTATAGTTTTTACGCCTGGTTTTTTATCAATGTACTACCTCAAAAATTAGGCATTGGCGACTTCAATATTAGCGTGCCAATGGGAGAAGTTGCCCAGAGTGTTGCCATATACTTAGGTATTCCTTTTTTAGCGGGCTTTTTAAGTAGAAAAATATTTGTGCAATCCAAAGGTATCACCTGGTACAATACCAAATTTATTCCACGTATTTCTCCTATCACCTTATATGCTTTACTTTTCACTATCGTGTTGATGTTCAGTTTAAAAGGAGATAAAATTTTAGAACTGCCCATGGATGTCTTAAGAGTGGGCTTACCTCTGGTTATTTATTTTATTTTAATGTTTTTTGTCAGTTTTTTCATTAATAAAGCATGGAAAGTTCCTTATGACAAGAATGCGTCCATATCTTTTACTGCCACTGGAAATAATTTTGAATTAGCCATTGCTGTGGCTATTTCTGTATTTGGCATCCATTCGGCCCAAGCTTTTGTAGGGGTTATAGGTCCATTGATTGAAGTTCCCGTATTAATTTTATTGGTGAAAGCAAGTTTATATCTTAAAACTAAATATGAGTCATAATGTATCCAAATCTAATTAACGTCATAGCCTCCTTTTCGTCACAATCTATTTCCGATGAACGAAAAGAAGTATTACTTCCATTGGTTAACTATATTCAAGAGAAGGTAAATGCGGGTGAGAGTATTCGTTTACATTTTATTTGTACCCATAATTCCAGAAGAAGTCATTTATCGCAGATTTGGGCGCAGACTATGGCCTATTATATCGGCTTGAAAAATGTGTCTTGTTACTCCGGAGGAACAGAAGCAACGGCTATTTTCACTAAAGTATTGAAAACATTAACATCGCAGGGCTTTCAGGTATTAAAATTATCAGAAAATGAGAATCCTGTAGTTGCGGTAAAATTCGCTGATAATGAAAATCCTATCCTTTGTTTTTCCAAAACATACGATCATCCATTTAATCCCTCCACCCAATTCGGAGCGGTAATGACTTGTAGTAATGCGGACGAAGGATGTCCCATTGTAGTGGGCGCAGAGGCGCGATTCCCTATCAAATATGATGATCCGAAAGCGTATGACGGAACCCCTTTACAGACAGAAAAATACGCAGAAAGAAGTTTGGACATCGCCAGGGAGATGTGGTGGGTATTTTCGCAGATAAAATAAGGCTGGAAAACCGGAAGCGTTAATGGGACAACGTCGAATTATTTATCCAATGTTTGATGGAAATTATGCGCACAACAGCCACTGGTTTTGAATCAGGATTTTAGGTATTAAATAAAATGTTTTTCACCATGTACGAAATTATATCTTAACTTTGAAAGAAACAGAAATTAAAAATATCCAGCTTTATTAGTGGCATTATTAAAACATGTGATTAATTCCATTTTAAACATTTTTTGATATTAAGAACATTTCATACCATACTATTATGAACGATTCCGATGCTAATCTGAACCAAATTAGAGAAACAATACAAACTTTTCAGAAATCCTTGCAGTCCCGTTTGCCTGCATTAGAATCTGAAATAAATGCTATTATTACTAATAAAGAGCAAAACAAAAAAAACATTGAATATAGTTTAGACGTCTTGATTTCTTTGACAGATATGAGCATCGGCAATGAGTTATTTATAAAATTGTTAGATAATTACAAAACTATTGATGCCGAAAGAGCTTCTTTTTACTGGGAAGAATATGACAAAAAGGAAGAGTAATTTAAAAGCAGTGATGAAAATAAAAATATTTAAATATAAACAATGAGTGAATCGCAAAATGTTGAATGGAAACAATCCTGGCATGACGACTATCTGAAATGGATATGCGGTTTTGCAAATGCTATTGGAGGCACTATTTATATTGGCAAAAATGATACTGGGGAAATCGTTCATTTAGAAAATTATGCCAAATTATTAGAGGACCTGCCCAATAAAATTCGCCATACTATGGGGATAATTTGCGATGTGCAACTCTTGGATGCTGAGGGTAAAAAATACATTCAAATAAAGATTAATCCTTATACTGTTCCCGTTTCGCTTCGTGGTCGCTATTATTATCGGTCTGGTAGTACCAAGTTAGAATTAACTGGATTAGAACTTAATGGTTTTTTACTAAAAAAAGCAGGCAAAACATGGGATGATATTATTGAAGAGAGTGCTGATTTTTCTGATATTGAAATAAAAAGTGTTGAAGCGTTTAAAAAAGAAGCAATTACCAGTGGGCGTTTGCCTCAAGATATAGTAGAACTGTCAATAAAAGAAACTCTCGAAAAACTTCGTTTGGCTATTGGAGATAAATTAAAACGTGCTGCCTTAATTTTATTTGGTAACGACCCCAATAAATTTTACCCCAATATAAAAGTTAAGATAGGTAGGTTTGGGATCAACGATGCAGATTTAAGGTATCATGAAGTTTTAGAAGGCAATATGCTGGAATTATTGAAACAAGTGCCGGAAATGCTAAATTTAAAATTTCTAACGAGGCCTATTATTTTTGAAGGATTAAAGCGTATCGAAAAAGATACTTACCCAACATCGGCTATTCGAG
This sequence comes from Saprospiraceae bacterium, assembly GCA_049241465.1. Lineage (GTDB taxonomy): Bacteria > Bacteroidota > Bacteroidia > Chitinophagales > Saprospiraceae > BJGN01. The sequence continues at coordinate 5,650 of JBMLQR010000360.1, forward strand.
AAATGCTTTTGAATGCGTTGGTGCATCGTACTTACATAGGTTCTATGATTCAAATTAGGGTGTATGATGATAAACTAACAATTTGGAACGAAGGGAATTTGCCGGAAGGCATGACAATAGCCAGTTTAAAAGGGTATCATGTGTCAAGACCCAGAAATCCATTAATTGCAGATGTTTGTTTTAAGGCAGGCTTCATAGACTCTTGGGGACAAGGAACATTAAAAATATTTGAAGCTTGTGAAAATGCAGGATTGCCAGAAGCTACAATAGCTAGTTTAGATGGTGGTATCTTAGTTACCTTACACAATAATTTAGTAGCTGACCGAAGTGGTCAAGTAGGTGGTCAAGTAGGTGGTCAAGTAGGTGGTCAAGTAGTAGAAACAACATTAGATTTGACAGAAAAACAAAAATTAGTGTTCGCTTATATTATTGATAATCCTAAAATCTCAAGAAAACAATTGTCTGAAAAACTAGGAATTAATGAATCTGCTGTACAAAAACATATTGAATCACTTAAAAAGAAAGGGGTTATAAAAAGAGAAAGTAAAACAAGTGGGCTTTGGAAAATAATTAAACAACCATAAAATTCAAAAAGGTACCATTAGAACAAGCCTTTATTAGTTATATAGGTTTAAAGGAAAGTCAGTCCAATTCTGCGATTTAAGCCCTGCTCGAAAATTCGTATTAACGTTGAAAGTTGGATATTTCCTTTTCCATTCTCAAGTTTGGAAATGTAGCTTTTTTTTGTTCCTGCTTTGTTTGCTAACTCTTCCTGCGTTAATTTTGCCTCCTTACATGCAGTCTTTAACATTTCACTAATTATGAACATTTGCGCACCTTCTTCATATTTGATTCGGCTTTCTGTCCCAATTTTCCCGTGCTCAAGTTCTATCAGTTCATCAAATGTTTTTATACTTTTCCATAAAAGTTATCTTTTGTTATTAAAATAATCTTGAATTAATTTTTCCGCTTTTTCCACTTCTTTAGGCAATGTTTTTTGTGTCTTTTTTTGAAATCCGTTGAATAGGACTACAAGTTTTCCTTGGTCAAAACATCAGAAAATCCGGAAAATATTTGACTGATAATCAATTTAATAAAGTGATTTTCTAAAAAAATTATCGATCTATTCATTTCCTAAAGTTATCTCTAAAGATAACACATTCCAAATTTTAAAGCGTTTATTTTAGTTTTTATGAAAAAAGAAATTGAAAACATTAACTTTCATGAAAGAATGTAAACACTAATCTATGAAAAGAAAGCAATTGGGCATTGAAATAGATAGCGTGGTTTTACCCGTGCCAGAAAACAAATAAAATATACCCGAAGACTATATTCCTTTTTCAGATGAGTTAAATTTATTGATTCGAAAGGAAAAGCTTT
>JBMLQR010000361.1:0-3745 GCA_049241465.1 Saprospiraceae bacterium
AAAACCACAACTAATTTAACGCCAATTTTGTGGACTCCAAATTCCATGCTACCGAGAATATCTTCATTGAGTATATTACCCGCAATACGAACACTGAAAATATCACCCAGACCCAGGTCAAAAATATGTTCCGTGGTCGTTCGGCTATCAATACAACTAAGGATGATGGCAAAAGGATTTTGACCAAAAGAGGTGGCATTAACCTGATGTTTTAGGTACTTTTCAGTGAGATCGCCTGTTAAAAAGCGAGCATTTCCCTTCTTCAAGGTATCTAAGACCTCATCGGGTGTTAATTTTTCCTGAGCTGCCTTATCCAGTACATTAACAAACTGAATATGATCCTTGAGTTGGTATTGGTCTTTCAAACCAATAATATTTAGCTTGATATCCTTTTCAATTGAAATAGTATTTTTGAACTCTTCAATATCCTCAATGACATCATGATCTATAAAATCAGTATTAGAAGCATCAATAATAACTTTAGAACCCTTTGGAACACTCCACAAAGTATCTTTTATAGATGCTTTGTTAAGAAAGGAAACCTGATTAGGTAATTCTAAACGGAGGGTTTCGTTGAAATGGAGTACCTCGTTTTGTAATACAAACGGATTTTTGAAATTACTCTTTAATATATAGAAAATACTGACAAATAATCCGATAATAACACCAATTAACAGATCGGTAAAGACAATAGCCAGAATAGTCACTAAAAAAGGAACAAACTGGCTTAACCCTTTTTTATACATGCTTTTAAACAGGGCTATATTAGCTAATTTATAACCTGTTAAAATTAAAATAGCTGCCAAAGAAGAAAGAGGAATCAGATTAATTATCGGACTGAGAACTAAAACACTCACTAACAAAAAGATACCATGTAGGATAGCCGATAACTTAGTTTCTGCCCCTGCGTTGATATTAACACTACTTCTAACGATAACTGAAGTTAAAGGAATACCGCCAACTAATCCCGATAGGGTATTTCCAATGCCCTGGGCCACAAGTTCTCTGTTTGGTGAAGCCTGACGTTTATGAGTATCTAATTTTTCAACGGCCTCTAGATTCAATAGGGTTTCTATACTGGCTACGATGGCTATGGTCAAAGCTACTGTCCAAACGTTATAGTTTGAAATACTTGAAAAATCAGGGGTAGTTATCAATGAGTTTATACCTTCAAAGGCAGGGATGTTCACAAGATGAGAAGGGTCTATATACAGTGAGGGAATAAATTTTCCGAAAATGAAGTTTAAGAAAACACCGAAAATTACCACAAATAGGGAAGCTGGAAAAAATTTAACTTTTTTCATTGGTGTTTTATCCCAATATATCATGGCTAACATAGATAAAATAGATATAATAATGGCTCCCCATGAAAAATAGGTAAAAATATTCAGCAATTCAGAAAAAGTATTTTCTCCGTCTTTTTGTAAGAAAGTGAAATCATCCTGGGGGTCTCTGTCAAATCCAACAGCATGTGGGATCTGTTTTAGTACCAGGATAACACCAATGGCTGCTAATAATCCTTTGATAACATTGGATGGTATGTAGTTGGCAATGAAGCCTAATTTACTAATACCAGCAACAAATTGGAAAATGCCAGCTAGCAAAACAGCCATTAAAAACACCTCGAAATTTCCTAATTGAGTGATGGAGGCAAGTACTACCGCGGCGAGGCCAGCTGCTGGTCCGCTTACACTCGTATGAGAACTGCTCAATGAGCCAACGACGATGCCACCAATGATGCCTGAAATAACGCCGGATAATAATGGAGCTCCACTGGCCAATGCTACCCCTAAACACAGAGGTAAGGCTACTAAAAATACGACAATACTCGCGGGTAAATCATATTTGATTTTTGAAAACATAATAATAAGTTTAAGTAAAATGGTTTAAAATTTGAATGTAGATGACCGATGTATTTGTCATCTCTAAATGAATAAAAAATATTTTAATGGTTTGGAGGGGGGCTAAATAAGGGTATAATATGGTCGGAAAAATAAAAAGGTATTTTTTTAAAATTTTTAATTAAAGTGGAAATAGAAAAATCTGAAATAATTTTTATTCCATTTATTGTAAATATTTTCTTTATTTCAAAATCAAGTTCCTGAGATGATTTGTTTTCATCAATGAGTTCCTGATTATTTTCTATCGTTAATAAAATATCAAATTTCATTAACACGAGGGTAGAAAAATTACCTACAAGGAATAAAAATATGATTACCCAAAGGCTTACGTTTCGCACACTCAATTTTTAGATAGTAAAGCTATTAAACACTTTAGAATAAACTAAGTTTTATGGCAATTATTTTTTTTGTAACTTAGTGTTTTATAATTTAATTTTAAAAAGATGAAAAATTTTATTTCCGCTATCTTAATTATTGCTCAGTTTTCAGCGTTTGCTCAAATTCCGGCTGATTACGAGAAATTGTTCCCAAATTCATTATCAAACAGTGAATTAGGCTTTAATAAAGATAGGTTAAGTAGCATCGAAACCGGATTTAAAGAACTAATAAATAAAGAACAGATTCCAGGCGCGGTGGCCTTGGTGGTAAGAAATGGAAATGTGGTGTATGAAAAGGCCTTTGGTATTTCTGACCCAAAAACAAATCGTTCATATAAAATAGATGATATTTTTAGAATCGCTTCTATGAGTAAAGCGATTACTTCTACAGCGGCAATGATCCTCTATGAACAGGGCAAATTTAATCTGGATGATCCTATTTCAAAATGGATTCCAGCGTTTAAAAATATGACCGTTATATCGTCCTATAATCAAAAAGACACTACCTATACCACCGTCCCGGCAATCAAACCCATTACCGTTAGACAGCTATTTACGCATACTTCAGGTTTGTCGTATGGTAGAATTTCCGGCGATGTACGATTTCATGCCATTTCTGCTAAAGCTGGTATAACAGAGCTTTATACTACAGATAAGGTTTCTTTAGCTGAAAACATAAATAAACTGGCATCCATTCCGCTCGTGTCTCAGCCAGGTGAAAAATATAATTATGCCATGGGATTAGATGTTTTAGGATATTTGATTGAATTATGGTCCGGTCAAAAATTTGATGTTTTTCTAAAGGAAAATTTATTTTTACCCTTAGGTATGAAAGATGCCGGTTTTTATCTGCCTGAAAGTAAAGTAGATAGATTGGTTCCCGTGCTTAAGCCCGCTTCAAATGGAAAGGGATGGGAAAAATATACAGGAACTTACTACGATGCGGATTATCCGGTAAAGGGAGCTAAAACGTGGTTTAGCGGTGGGGCTGGCTTGAGTTGTACCGCTCGTGATTATGCGCTTTTTCTCCAGATGTTACTGAATAATGGCACAGCTAATGGAAAAAGAGTGCTAAGCCCTTATTCGGTTTTCCTCCTTACCGCGGCTAATCAAACACCTGATTTGACCCCTACAGATAAAAGCGAACAATTTAATAGCCTTGGTTTTGGCGTTATTACTTCTCTCGGGGAAGAACGTGGAAATGGTTACAAAGGTCGATTCTCATGGGGTGGTTATTTTAATACCAATTATTGGGCCGACCCGAAAACAGGTACGATTATGGTTCTCTTAAAACAAACTCGGTTTGCTCCTGATGGTGGTTCTGCAAATCTTTTTACCAGATGGATTACCGCCGCTATGGAATAATTAATGTTTATTAAAAACTACCCTGAGTGATTTCAGTTTTAATTCCGACGTTCAATACTGATGTTTCTCCTTTGGTAGATTTTCTTCTGAGGCACCATGATT
>JBMLQR010000361.1:3845-7569 GCA_049241465.1 Saprospiraceae bacterium
GGGGGTATTAAGTATGAAAACGAAGAACCTGAAAGCAACCGATATTTTCGTTGGTTTTACGGAAAGGCAAGGGAGGAAATTTCAGTAGAAAACAGACTTAAAAAACCTTACAATCACTTTATGACAGGAAATTTCCTGGTGCCAAAATCAATATTTTCACAGTTCCCTTTACACGATGTTATTACAAATTATGGTCATGAAGATACCCTCCTTGGGTACAAATTTCAACAGGCAGGTATCCCCATAAAGCATATTGATAATCCCGTTTTTCACCTGGGATTAGAAGAAAATGAGGTTTTTTTTGCCAAAAGTAAAGAAGCAGTTTTGTCTTTATTGCGATTAAAGCAATTGGGTTATACTGTTCCGTCGAAACTTATAAGTGGGTATAATTTATTAGAAAAATTGAATCTCGTTACCTCTTGTGCAGTGTTTTATCCGGTATTTGAAAGTAGATTTATAAAAAATTATATTTTTTCGGGGAATATTTTTTCCTTGTTTTTCTTTGATTTAACCCGATTGTTCTATTTCTGTAGATTGTCCCTTAAAAGGGGGAAATAAGTTGCAAATTCGGCGATAAGCTTCTTTTCTTCCTTTTCCCAAATGAAACTTTCCGCCGCCTGCTCTGCCGCATGCACCATATTTTTATATTGGTTTTCATTTTCCCAGATATTTTTAATAATAGCAACAAATTCTGCGACTTCCAATTTTCCTAAAAGAGCGATACTTTCATTTTCAGTAGCCAATATTCTATATTCAGGAAAATTGATATGAATGGCAGGTAATCTGGCTTGAAAATAATCAAAAGTTTTATTTGCTAAAGAATAATAGTAACTTAAACTGTTGTTTTCTAATATATTAATGCCTATCCAGGCATTTTTTGCAATATAAATTAATTCCTCTGGTTGAAACATTCCTTTGAATATTACCTGATTTTCGAGCCCTAATTCTTTGGTTAGGGCTTTTAATTCGTCTGATGTATCACCGTCACCTGCCAATATTAAGGTCCAGGTTGGCAACTCTTTCATAGAGGTTATCAGAAAATCAATACCTCTTCCCTGGTGCAGCATACCCTGGTAATATATCCATTTATTTTTCCTACGTTGTTCAATATTTATGGTATCAATGGATTTTTTAAAAGGTACATTTCTTATGGTTACAAAGTTTACACTATATTTTACAGATAAATAATGAGCGAGAGATTCACTGACAGTCATAGAAAATGTGGCAGCGGGAATGGCAGTTTTACCAACCATGTCCCATATACATTTTTTAATTTTATGGTTTTGAAGTTCAGGTACTTCGGTGAATAATTCGTGAGAATCAAATACAAAAGGTTTAGAATAAATCAGGTGATATAAGAAAGTTGCTGGCAAAGTATCAAAATCTACGGCATAAATTACCTCTCTTTTTCTTGAACACAAATAAAGAAAAAGACGAAGGTTAAATTCAAGGTAAAACAATACGCCTGTGGAAAAATAGCAACTTAAAAGATGCGTTTTAAAGGAATAGGAGGGAATGGTTTTTGACTTTTTTTGTCGGCCGACGAGCATGATATGATAGCCTTCCTTTTGAAGAGAGGTGGCAATCCTTATCATTCTTTGATCGTATTGGATATCGTTTGAAACCAGCAGGGTTATTTGCATAGATTTTTACTTATTTAAAAATAATAATCCTTCTCTCTCTATGATGATTCCCTGGTCCAACCATTCATGTAGTTTTCGTAGTAAAGCTTCCCGAACTACACCATGATAAGGGGCTGATAAAACTGAAATAGATAAGGGTTTTTCAGTCAGTCGGGTTTTTATAAAACTATCCAATTGGTCAATTTGAGCGTTGATTTCAGGAGATTTTTCTTTTTTTGAAAGACAAATATCACATATTCCACATGGGTTCAGTCTTTTTTCACCAAAATACTCAACCAATGTATTCATTCTGCAGTGTTGAGCTTCAACGTATTTTAGTTGAGATTCCATACGAAATTTGGCTCTGTTCTTTAAAAATGAATATCGTTCTGCGTCTATATAAAAATCATTCTGCCCAGCTCTTTCTTTAGTAAATTGAAGTTGAGGTTTTTCTTTTTGAGGCCTGTAGGCTAAAATCTGGAGCTTACTTAAATATTGAAGTTGCTGTTTTATTTTTTCTATCGTCATATTTAAAAAATCGCCGAGTTTACGTTCATGAACATAAACGTAGTCCTGAAAAGCACCCTGATAGGTTCGTAATAAAATTCTTAGGATAGGCTCTAAATTTGGATTTTTAAGTTGGAAATCATATAGTTGTTCTCTATTTACTAAAATCTTGAAACTGGCAGGAACATAAACACTTTCAGAAAGATAAATCCACCCTTCTCTGGCAAGAATGGACAAACAATTAAAAGTGATAAGATTATCGAACTTATACACACCACTAAAGTGAATTATATCAAAATCCAGAGATTCTTCCTGAGAACTTCCTGCCGCCAGCTGAAAATAATTGGCTAGTGCCTGATATATTTTTTTAATAACATTAATTTCCGGATAAGTTAGTGCGAATATCTTTTCAAGATTATGTTTATCATTTGGCTGAAAAAGTAAAACGGCGTAAGATTTAAGACCATCTCGACCTGCTCTTCCGGCTTCTTGATAGTATGCCTCAGGGTTATCTGGTAATTCCCAATGAATGACCAATCGAACATCTGGTTTATCAATGCCCATACCAAAAGCATTGGTAGTGACCATTACTCTTATTTTATTTTGAATCCACAAATCTTGTTTTGTCGATCTTTCCTCCATACTCAAGCCAGCATGGTAAAAGTCGGCAGATATTCTATTTGTGATAAGAAAAGCAGCTAAATCTTTTGTTTTTTTTCTATTTCTTACATAAATAATAGCCGAACCATTTAGTTTTTGTAATATCTTCAGACATTCCCTTTCCTTATCTTCTGTTTTCCTCACCACGAGGGAAAGATTATCTCTTGTAAATGAATCTTTAAAAACTTCAGGATTTTTAAAATCAAGCTTATGTTGAATGTCCTGGGCTACTTCCGGAGTGGCTGTAGCGGTTAATGCAAGGATGGGTACTTTGGGGAAATGGGTTCTTATGTCAGCGATTTTTAAATAGGCTGGCCTAAAATCATAGCCCCATTGAGATATACAATGTGCCTCGTCCACCGCAATAAGGCTTAGGGGTAATTGTAATAATCTTATTAAAAAGCGTTCTGTAAAAAGTCTTTCGGGTGATATATAAAGAAATTTTACCTGACCATAAGTGCAATTATCCAATAATCTGTCCATCTCATTTTGTCTGAGTCCGGAATATAGGGCAACGGCTGAAATATTTCGCTTCACCAGTTGTTGCACCTGGTCTTTCATAAGAGCAATTAAAGGACTAATAACCAGACATATACCATCTTTACAAAGTGCGGGAACCTGATAACACACCGATTTTCCCCCGCCAGTTGGTAACAAAGCAAGGGTATCTTTACCTTCTAAAATGGCAGAAATTATCTCTGCTTGTAAAGGTCGGAATTTTTGGTACCCCCAATATTTTGATAATATTTCTAATGGTGTTGAAATGATATTTGTTTTTTACAAATTTAAGGCTTAAAATTAGCCTAAATCATTTTTTCTACAAGATTTCATTATTTTTTAAGAAAGGCATGATAATTGCATTCTAAAAATTAAGATTAATAATGTTGTGTTTGAAATTACTATATTTCAGCATGAAAATTTAAACGGATGATACA
>JBMLQR010000362.1:0-8729 GCA_049241465.1 Saprospiraceae bacterium
TTAGTTTTGTCCTACCTGATGAATCAATTACCTTAATATAATAGGCAGATTGATTTGGGGTATTGAAGCGGATAAAAATTCTATCCTTTGCAGGATTCGGGTAAATATTGAAATCATTATTCAAAGGGCTTAGATTTTGAGTAGCCGTGGTATTGGTTACAATAAATTGCCCCATCATGCCTTCATCTTCATGCAAAGCGATATGACAATGATACATAAACGGATGCAGAGGGTCGGCAAAATCATCAAATTTAGCAATGAATTTTACTACGGAATTAGTATTGCCGGTTCTTCCAGGTACAAAAACCACATCCTTCCAACCTGCCTGAGTGGCATCGGGAGCGACGCCATTAATACTTAGAATATTAAATTCAACATCATGAATATGGAATGGATGTCCAAAAATGGAGGAACTCGTTATTTGCCATATTTCTGTATTGTTTAGTGGAACATTATATTCATTATAATTTAACTTGAATGGTTTACGATTTATTAAAAAGGCATTTGGTCCTAAAATATTTGGGAACCCCATACTATCCGAGATAGTTAATTGTCTGGTTAACTGAGCATCAGAAGCCTTTAAATAGGTATTTGCAGCTAAATTGTTAGGAATAGTAGTGACAGGATTTGCCGTAGGAGAAGCTACATTTATTCTTAAAATATTAAAATCCTTTTTGCCCAAAAAATTAGCAAATGGGCCATTTACGAAATTTTCTCCACCGGGAATATTATTTCCCAGTAAAGAATTATAGGCTTTTAAATCGACATTCGACCCGTTCTGATTCGTAAAATTTACCAGAATTTCAATCCTCTCGCCAGCATGAAGCAGATATTTAGTCTTTGCAACGGGCTCATTTAATAAGCCTCCATCTGAGGTAATGACATAGAAGGTGCGGCCATCACTAAAGCCTATATTAAAAGATCTTTCGATGGCAGCATTTAAAACCCTGAACCTTACCACTTGTGCAGGAACGTCGTATTTGGCTCGAAGGGTCATGTTTGTTAACATACTATCGCCATAGGGAACGATGGAAAATTGGTTCGAACTATTGAAATCTCTGTCAGTAAGTACGAGTGGAATATCATCAACTCCATATTTTCTGGGTAAAGCTAATGACCTTTCTTTTGCATCTCTTACGATTAAAAGGCCGCCAATACCTTTGGTTATCTGCTCCATGGTCATTTCATGTAAATGGGGATGATACCAATAGGTTGCTGCTTCGTTTTTAATGGTCCAATATGGTTTCCAAATGGTATTGGGTGGAATAATCTGGTGTGGCCCTCCGTCCATTACCGCGGGAAGATGCATGCCATGCCAATGAATAGTAACACTATCTTTTAATTTATTCTGGACGTTCATCTGAATCATATCGCCCTTATTCACAAAAATGGTTGGCCCCCAGAACTTGCCATTGATTCCGCCAGTAATCGTTTGATTTCCTGTATTTACAATTTGTGCAAAGGTATCTAAGATACGTAGGTTGAAATTGGTACCGCTCAATGTATCCGGAATCCATAGATTGTTGAAGGACTGACCATAACTATGAGAAATTAAATTCAATGAAATGGATAAGACTAATAAAAATTGCTTCATTTTTTAATTTTGTGATATTGATTTGAAATGCTCTTAATCTTAATTAAGGCATTAATGCCAAATCTGTACTCATTCTTTCTAGAAAATAGAAAAAATATTTTTCCTGATTTCCAAGATGTTGAAATCACACACATCCCATTAAAGATATGTCACTCCTTCAGGGAAATAGATTATAATTAGAGACTGTCCAAAAAGCCTGGATGCATTAAAAATATTAGTACTAAGATGACAAAGTTATGCCCCTCTTTCATGCGAAAGAATACCTCTACAAATAAAAATTATGTTAAAACCGAAGACGTTCTCTGTAATCCTCAAAATCCTGATTCAGAACAGAGTATTGGGGGTTAAAATGAAGTCAAAAATTATCGTGAAGAAGACACGAAACATTGGGTCTCCATGATAATTTAGTATAAAAATCTATTATACATAGGGCATAATCTTAGAAAATCATCTATTTTTTTATCCTTTGCCATTATAAAAGCCAATTAGCCCAATGTCTAAAGTAACATAAAAAAGAGACTATCTTTTTAGACAGTCCCTAATTATATGGATCACGAAGACTTGTAGGGGCTACTTCTTCGTCGCTGTATTCCTACGGAATTCTCCACTTCCTGGTGTACCTGTATCCCTTTGGGATATTTCTCTTTAAAAAGTATCACTTCATGAATTTGCCAAGTAATCCCATGGCATCATCCATGACGGAGCCATCATTATCGGCATCGAGCATATCCAGTAAACCACCCATTCCGGACTCTTTAGCCTTTTCTTGTGCTTTCCCCTTTTGGGTGTTTAATAAGGTACTCAGCCCCGCTAAGTCTAGTCCACCTTCTGTTTTAGACTTTGAAAGGGTTTGCATAATTAATGGGGCAATCATACTAAGGAGACCTCCGGCTTGTGCTGGATTTATTCCTGACGATTTACTCAACTCATTTACCACCTTGTCTGATTTTCCACCTAAAATGCTGGAAACCAACCCGGTTACGTCACCACTGTTCGGACCTCCTTTGGCAACTAAAGCCATGATATCATCCATGATGGAACCATCTTTATTTTGATCTAACAGGGATAAAAATCCCAGGTCATTTTTTTCACTTGCCGCGGAAGACTTTGTAGCCAGTTCTGTCATTAAACTGGGTAGAGCGCCACCGACAGCCTTCTCAGCCTGAACTGGTGTAACACCTAACTTTTCAGCTATTTCGGTAATGCCACCATTCTGTAGCTGAGACATAATCATTTGAAACATTTCCATTGGAGAGCTTTTTTAGGGAGATTTTAAACAAAAAGTAACCCAATATAAATGAAATGCTTGCATTTTAAAAGAATATGGCTGATTATTTTATTTGTTTTCCAATATCCTCCTCAAGTAGTTCAGTTGTCCTGTGTGGCGGGATAAATGGCAACTCAATTGAATTAAAAAAAACTGAATACTCCTTCCTTTGTGTTGCGGTGGTGTGTCGGGCATGGGATTCAATAATTGTTGGGGAGTTATTTTCATGAGGGCATTTCTTACAGAAAGCTGGGTGTCTCTTATCTCTTGAATTAATATTTCCTTAGTAAAATATTGAGGTTCAAATTCCTTTATTTTATCCCTTACATAGCCATCCTTACCTAAAATTTCGCCAATGAAATATCGCAGATTTCCACAAAGATGGTAAGCAATGGTACCTGCGGAATTGATAATTCCCGGATGAGATTTCCAAAGATTTTCCTCTGAAATAAGATGTACTTCGTTAATCAATGCCTCTACATCGCGAAGTAGGATTTCAGATATATCAGAAAGGAATGCATTTTCCATATTAAACTGCTTGTTTGAAGGGGTGAACTTTTTTAGTTTTCAATACTTCTTGGAATGAATCTCCCCACATAACGGCTGTTTTTTTATCGATGTCCGCTATATTTTTTAATGATAACTTAGTTTTCCAATCTTCCGTTTTTCCAGATCGAAAAAATGTGTTCACATTAAAATGAAAACTACCAGGGTTTTCTAAAATCCTATTTTTCATGTTTTGAAAGTCAGTAGCGTATATAATTTCCTTGATATTTTTCATAGGAAGATTTTTACCAGTTAGAAACAGACACAATTTTCTGGTTGCGCTTACTTTATTATCCACAAGTTCTTCGTAGGTTAATGAAATAAAATGATCCCTGTTTATTCTCATATCGGGACAAGAAGTCCATTGTTTGACATGCTGGTGATAATCTCCAAAATATAGATTTCCATCCAAAAAAAGAGTGACAAATTCATCCATTTCCATTGTTGGAGTAACTTCAAGGAGCGGATGGGATTTATAGAAGAAGTATTGAGATACAGCGGCACCCTTGGGATTTCTATACACATAAATGAATTTGGAATCCGGATGTATTTTTTTCATCGGCAAATCATCATTTTCACAATGTAGGTACCACACCCTAGGTGAATCTGCTGTTTTTGCTAAAAAATCCTGAAAGTGGGCATAGCCGTGTTGGGAAACCATCACCTCAGGCCAGGGAATAGTGGCATGTCCAATATCACCACTGGCCATTGGGTTATTTTCAGGATAGGAATACACGGCGCGAAGTATTTCACTTACGAACTGTTTTGTAAGATGGGTGCCTACTTTTTGATGCGTGCATATAAAAATATCGTTCGCTTGCGTTTCCCAATTTTCACGAAGTTGTTCTATCGCATGTACATCGAAAAAAGGGGGATATATTTTTTGATTATCTTCAATGTGTAAAAACCCGGCATCATTTAATTTTTTGGACGTTCCAAAGGTTTTCAATTTATGAGATATGGGATAGTTGGACATGTCTTGTTTTTTTAAAGTTGAGCAACTAAAAGGCCGCATTCTGTAGGAATGATTTCGTGACGTATACCATTTACAGTGAACCAATCGAGAAAGGGTTGACATTCTGTTTGTCTGTCAATCACATTGTCAGCGAGGATAACGCTTCCTTTTCCTATTAATCCTTTGGAAAGAAGAGAGTTCAATTGTTTGAAGTAATGATTTTTCTGTGCATCAAAGAAGACAAGATCATAAGAACCAGTGAGTTGATCTATTACCTCCATCGCTTCCCCATGATGAACTTTTACAGGAACTTCTAATTGAGACATTCTTTGTTGGGTTGATTCAGCTACTTGTTCATCAAATTCAATGGTATCGATAACCGGATTCAATTCCTTTTTTAATCCGCATACGAGGTAAAGGGTCGAAAGACCATGTGCGGTGCCAATTTCAAGTACTCTTTTAGGCGATGTTTTTGAAGTTATATCAACTAAAATAGGCCCAGTATCTTGCCTGATTGGATTTCTCCATCCAAAACTTCCTGTATCATTCGTGTAGCTTTCACCTTGTTTGCTAAATGATTCAAGCATTTCAATTTCAATACTGATTTTTTCTGTTTTCATTTTCATCTGATTTTTATAAGTATGTCAGAGGCAAATGGAAACGTTCCGGGAAGGCTATTTTTAGTAAATAATTTATTTTGGATTGATATAAAGTCTAATTTTAAAACAATTTGGGCTAATTTGCTATTCTACTCGAAATTCTACTATGAAATATATCTTATCGTTGTGGATTTTATTGAATTTCACCCTGCTGGCAGCACAAAATTTTGATTTACCTACTTTAGAATGGGGACCTCTTCTTCAACAACCTATTGAAGCTAAAATGGCAGGTATAATTGCTGATGACGATCATTTTTATGCCTGGCGGTATGGCAAGTATGCCAGGAAAGGGGATGAAATGTATCTTGAAAAATATAATGAAGACGGTTCACTGAGTTTGTATAGAAAGTTAAAAATGAATCCTGGCGAGGCTTTTAGAAAATTTTTTTCATGGAAAGGAGGAAAAGTGGCTCTCGTTGAAGGTAAAGAATATGTCAGATTAATCGCTGTAAATGAGGAATCTTTAGCGCCTGGATCCGAAATACTCTATGTTAAAAAGGAAAAGGATCAATATTGGCAAAATGTGGAGGTGGATGCTACACAGGGAAGATTGCTTATTTTATTGAGAGAAAGAAAGGGCTGGCAGCAAAGAGTGCGACTACGCCTCATTGTTTTAGATCAGAATATGGAGGTTTGTTGGGATGAGGATACCCAGTTGCCTTACGTTTATGCCGAATATTATCCGGAAAAAGTTCTCCTTTCACCGGAAGGGGATGTGTTTATTACCGGTTATACTCAATTTGCTTACGAACGGACCGTGGATAAGGGGAAACCAAATTTTCAATTTATTATCCTTTCTTTTACTGGCTTTGGGAAAATTCAAACGGAGTTTCAAATTGGTTTGCGACGTAAAATTGTAACCGATTTTCAGGTTAATCTAAACGATGAGGGTAAATTGGTCGGTATAGGTTTTTATAGTGAAAATAAGGAAGCGGCCGCTGGAGGAGTTTTCTTAACCACTATTGATCCATATAAACAGACAGCCTCGGGGGGTAAATTGCATGCTTTTGCCAAAGCATACGATATGGGCAGGGTACGTGTCGGTCAGCAATTTGAATGGAATGAGCTTTCCCAGAATAAGGGGGAGTTCTTGCATTATTACATCAGGAGTTTTCTCCCTGAACCAGGGGGCGGCGGATTGCTTATTGCGGAGCAAGTGATTTTACAAGAAAATTATATTTCTTTTAAAGAAGGCTACAATGCCAATCAGATAAATTATAATTTCAATGATTTATTGCTCATCAATTTATCTGCTGAAGGGCAGGTTAGTTGGGTAAAGAAAATTCCTAAGAAACAGCGCACCCTCAATGATAAAGGGAAGTATTCTTCTATTTCAGCTATTCCAACAGCTAATAATAATTATCTTATCTATAATGATAATGGAAAAAATTTCAGTAAAAATAATAAAACCAGAACCTTCAAAGGCTTGCAATCTGTTATAGCTATTACCCATATCGATGAAAATGGAAAGGCAGAAAGTTTTCCCATTGCTATTAATGAAGAACAAGGTGTACTTTTTCAACCGGGGCTTACGTCATCCTTTGGTAAGGACAAAAAAATAATTTACGGGGAAAAGGGTAAAAATTTTCGATTTGGTATTTTGACTTTTTAATTAGCTTATATTTGCGCCTATTTGCTACCTAAATATATGTCAAAGTCAGTGAAAAATATAGCTATTCTTGCCTCTGGCGCAGGGTCGAATGCTCAAAAAATATTGGAATATTTTTCTGATAGAATGGATATTGCAGTTCGTCTCATTGTCTCAAATAAACCTGAGGCAGGGGTGTTAAATATAGCAAAGTTAGCTTCCGTAGATACTTTGGTTGTTTCCAGAGATTCATTTTACTCCTCCACAGACCTTCTTGTTGAACTCGACAAATATAATATCGATTTTATAGTGCTCGCGGGTTTCCTTTGGTTGATTCCTCCCTATTTAATTCAACATTATCCTGATAGAATAATTAATATTCATCCAGCCCTGCTTCCTAAATATGGAGGAAAGGGAATGTATGGTCATTTTGTCCATGAAGCTGTGCATTCAGCGAAGGAAACTCATTCCGGAATTACCATTCATTATGTGAATGAAAAATATGATGAGGGTTCTATCGTTTTTCAAGAGAGATGTGAGATTTTGCCCTCCGATCAGCCAGTAGATATTGCTAGAAAAGTGCAGGTCTTGGAGCACTCTTATTATCCAACCGTAATTGATCAATTGGTTAGTTCCTTACCTCTCTAAAATCATGAATTTTCTAATGGTGAAATATAAAGCGTTGAAAAGTTATTTTAAGATTTGTTTCTTACTTTCCCTGCCTGTATGGGGTTTTGCACAGTCCGTTAAGGAAATGGAAGACTTGGCTAACAGGTTACACCAGACAGGTGATTACGGCCAGGCTGCCGGAATTTGGGTGAAACTTTATAATGAAAAAGAAAAGACGGATTATGCTTTTCAGGCCGCTGAAAATTATTATCAACAACGCGATTATCGAAGTGCTGCCTCTTATTACTTGAAAATTAAAAATGATTTCAAAAAATATGATAATCTCATTTATAAATATGCCAAATGTTTAAAGCAGGACGGGCAGTATGACGCAGCAAGTAAGGCTTTTCAAATGTTTCTGAAACTATATGAGGGTAAAGAGAAACCTCTTTGGGAAGAAATGGTAACCATTGAATTGGAGGGTTGTTCTCTCGGAATGAAGCTGGCTGAAAATGCGGCAGACGACATAGAACTTTCAAGGCCAGGAGGGCTAAATACGGGTAAAGATGAATTTGCCGTTTCCCAAACGGAGGAAAATTATCTTTTTTATGCCTCCACAGCCAATGGAAAATCAACTATTCTGGCTTCTGCTAAACAAGACAAAATATGGGAAAAGGGAGTTATCCCATCCTCATTTCCACTTATTCCAAATGGTCAGGTTTCTACAGGTAGTTTTAATGCCGATGGTACGCGCTTTTATTTTACCATCTGTTCCAATGATGGTTTGTATAACCATCGTTTGACTAGATGCGAGATTTACAGAATGAAAAAGGTGGGTGCTTCCTGGTCGCAACCTGTACGTTTATCTGATGAAATAAATATGAAGGGTTATACGGCAACTCATCCTAATGTGGTAACTAAAAATGGACGGGAAATTCTGTATTTTGCTTCCGATAGACCGGAGGGTAGAGGTGGCATGGACATTTGGTTTGTTTCCCGTGACGCCTCAGCCGACGACGCTTCTTTTTTGCCTCCTGTAAATGCTGGTCCATCTATTAACACCCAAAATGACGAACTTTCCCCTTTTTATCATACTAAAAATACCACTTTGTATTTCTCATCCAATGGCTTTCCTTCTTTAGGTGGCCTGGATATCTTTTCGTCCATAGGGACTATGTCTTCCTGGGGAGAAGTGAAAAATATAGGTCTTCCTTATAATTCACCAGCCGATGATTTGCATTTTTCTATGTTAGCGGACGGAAAATCAGGTTGGTTGACGTCAAATAGGATTTTTGAAAGTGAAAAAGGGGTAACGACAGACAATGATATTTTTCATTTCAGTGTTAAAGCTACTATATTAAAATTATTAGTGGAAGTTACAGACTTGGAAGGAAAAATGATTCCTGGCTTTTCTCTTAAGTTGTTCGAAGATATAAAAGAAAATAACTCACCCCAACTTTCCAGAGATTATGTTTATGTTTCTAAAATTTCGCTGGATGTTTTGCCTTCCC
>JBMLQR010000363.1:0-10421 GCA_049241465.1 Saprospiraceae bacterium
TACTTGTTTCAACCTTCAGTAAAACCTATCTGCATAGGGAAAAAGGTTTTAAACGTTTTTTTAACAACATGCTTTTTTTCTTTTTAGGATTAACTATTATTGAATTTTCAGGTAATTTCGAAACCTTATTTGCTGGTTGGGAAATCATAGGTATAGCCTCTTTTTTGTTGGTAGCTTTTTATAAAGACAGGTATCTCCCGGCAAAAAATGCATTGAAATTATTTTCAGTGTATCGGGTGGCAGATATTTCATTGCTTTTAGGCATCTGGTTAAGTCACCATTTTTTCAAAAGGTCGATAAATTTCCAGGAGTTAAAATCATTGGATATTGTCTATTTAGGCAACGATCACGATATTTATATTCAGGCTATTCCCTTTTTATTCCTCTTGGCAGCTTTGGTCAAATCGGCTCAATATCCTTTTTCGTCTATGTTACCAAGAGCGATGGAAGGTCCAACCACCTCTTCTGCCATCTTCTATGGCTCGTTGAGTGTTCACATGGGTGTATTCTTGCTTTTGAGAACCTTTCCTTTATGGGACGATTTGGTAATTTTTAAAGGGGTGGTGATTGTTTTTGGCATTATTACTAGTTTGTTTGCCACCTTAATTGCCAGAGTTCAATCTTCTGTAAAGACCCAAATTGCCTATTCATCTATTGCTCAAATCGGTATTATCTTTATTGAAGTAGCCTTTGGTTTACATACATTGGCCATTTTTCATTTTGCAGGAAATGCATTTTTAAGAACTTACCAACTATTAGTTTCTCCTGCTGTATTGAGTTATTTGATTCATGATCAGTTTTTTCATTTCGTTAAACCTACTAATCAGATTACTGACAATTTTTTGGGAAGATTAAAAATTTCCATTTATCAATTAAGTATCAAAGAATTTAATATGGATACGAATATGTATCGGTATTTATGGAAACCATTTAAGTGGATAGGCGGAAAACTCAGGTTTTTTCAAACTCGAAAGGCGCTCATTTTATGTGGGTTATATTTAATGGTAGGGTTCTATTTTATTTTTATAAAAAAATACTACGATGAGGCCTGGTTACATACCTTTTCTTTTTTTGGAGGTCTTTTAAGTTTAGGGTTTATATTTTCTGCTTTCGAGTCCCGAATTAATGCCAAAAATGCCTGGTGGCAAATTGTTTTTAGCCAATGTTTACTTGGACAATGCATTGCTTTAAACGAGCAATTTGAAATTGGTCAACTTTACCTTTTTCTAAGTGGTATTGTTTTTGCAGCTATTTTAGGTCTTATAGTCCTGGCTCGCCTGGAATATTTCGGTCAATCTGTTTTACTAAACAAATTTCATGGCTATTCTTATATTCGTCCGAGGTTAAGTGTAGCATTTTTAATATCCTGCCTTGGTTTATCTGGTTTTCCTATAACGCCCACCTTTATAGGTGAAGATTTAATTTTAGGACATTTACACGAAAATCAAATTGGATTAACCCTTTTGATTTCTTTAATTTTAATCCTGGATGGATTAGCTATTTACAGAATATATGCCAGATTATTTTTGGGACCTTTTGAGAAAGGTTATAATCCAACGGCTTATAGGTCATCTTAGTGGAAATAAAAAAAGAGCCATTTTAAATGGCTCTTTTTTCTATGTAAGTTTGAAGGAAAGAATTAATCCTCGACTTCTCTTTTTTTATCTTCCATGTAAACAGCCTTTAAAACCTCAGCTCTACGAGTGATAGAGGGTTTAACGAACTCTTGTCTTCTGCGCAACTCTTTCATCACTTGGGAATCTCTATATTTCCTTTTGTACCTTTTTAAAGCACGGTCGATACTTTCGTTATCTTTTACATCAATAATCAGCATAAGGTTTTGAAGATTTAATCGTTTAAGTTAAAAAATGGAGCGGATGACAAGATTCGAACCTGCGACCTCAACCTTGGCAAGGTTGCGCTCTACCAACTGAGCTACATCCGCGAAATGTAATTTGTTAAGGTCTTTTCCTCAACGCGTGCGCAAATATAGTAGTTTATTTACTTTTTACAATATTTTCTTTAAAAAAAATGTTTTTTATCTAATAAATAGCATTTTATGGGTTTCTCGCTATTTTTGTGAAAATTTCTACTCAATGTCATGTAAACTGCAATTCCAAATTCACTACTACACCAAAACTGGAGAAAATTTATATCTAAAAATCTGTGGACGCATTAATGAGGAAGTAAAATATCTGCCACTAAACTATTTAGGAAACGGTTTTTGGGGAAATTCATTTGATTTTTTAGAGGAAAATCTTGATTTTCAATATAGTTATGTTGTTAAAGATAACCTGCTTCACAATAAGAAAGACGAAGGTGTTTTGCTACGTTCTTTTTTAAGAAGCGATGTATCTTCTGACTTTTTCGTTATCAGAGATTTTTGGATGGATAAAGGGCGTGCGGAAAATGCTTTTTTTACCGATGCCTTTGCAGGTTTGGTATTACCTCAAACGAGTCAGTTTCCTGAAACATTGAATGAAAAGGGTTTTATTCAGATGACATTTCATATCAAAGTTCCTTTTTGTTATGAGGGTGCTCAACTCTTGGTTTTAGGAAATCATGAAAAACTAGGACATTGGCAACCTGTAAATGGACTTAAATTATCTAATAAGTTAGATAATAATGTATGGGTAGGAACGGTTTCTTTCAGCATATACCCGCAAAATCTGGAGTATAAATATGTTTGGTTACACCCTGATAATAATGTCACCTTTGAGGGTGGTGAAAATAGACATTTGAGAGACTTAAAACCAATTCATTCAAGGGTTAATATCTTATTAAACGATATACATTTTAATTACACAACACCTTATTGGAAAGGTGCCGGCGTGGCCATTCCTGTTTTTTCCCTTAGAAGTAACCAAAGTCTTGGCGTTGGGGAATTCAATGATTTAATTCTGTTTTCAGATTGGGCCGCTCAATCTGGTCTCAAAATGATTCAAATTTTGCCAATCAATGATACTCAATCTTCAAAAACCTGGACTGATTCTTATCCTTATGCTGCCATATCTGTCTTTGCTCTCCATCCTCTTTATTTGCATATAGAAAGTATTTCTGGCTGGGCAAATATAGTTACACCTTTAGAATTAGAAAATATAAGAAGAGATTTAAATGAATTGGATGCCGTTGATTACGAGCGGGTGCTTACTTGTAAACTTGATCTGGCAAAGAAAATATTTACCGATCAATGGGATCAATTAAAAGACGATCCCGATTATATCAAATTTTTCAATGAAAATGAAAATTGGTTATCGTCTTACGCTCTTTTTTCCTTTTTCAGAGACACATATAAGACCGTTGATTTTACAAAATGGGGTAATTACGCCGTATTTAATCCTACATTTCTTGCAGATTTTATTCATCCGGCCAATGACCATTTCTTAGATATTGCCTTTTATTTTTTCCTGCAATATAACTTAGATAAGCAATTATTAAATGCATCCAAATATGCTAAAAGCAAGGGGGTAATTTTAAAAGGGGATCTGCCTATCGGTATTTTTAAACATAGTACCGATGCCTGGATTTATCCGCATCTCTTTAATATGGATGGTCAGGCAGGCGCTCCGCCAGATCCTTTTTCAGCTACAGGGCAAAATTGGGGTTTCCCAACGTATAACTGGTCCGAAATGGCGAAAGATGATTATGCCTGGTGGAAAAATAGAATGATTATTTTAGCAAAATATTTTAGTGCGTATAGAATAGATCATATCTTAGGTTTTTTTAGAATTTGGGAAATTCCTGCTAACCAGGTAGATGGTTTGTTGGGTGTTTTTAATCCGGCCATTCCCTTGTTCGTTCAGGATTTTAATAACTATGGTATATCTTTTGATGAAAATAGATTTTGTAAACCTTACCTCACCTTTGAACTATTAAAATCTCTGTTTTCTAAAGAAATAGATGAAATACTGCTTGTATTTTTTGATGTAGAAGAAAATGGTTTGTATTCTTTTAAGTCGCATTTAGCTTGTCAGAAAGATTTAGAGGAATTTTTGAATTCAACGACTGGAAGAAAATATGTCGCACATAAAAATATCCTTTTTGGCCTTGTTTGTGATGTTTTATTTATAAAAGATAAATATCAGGAGAATGCGTTTCATCCAAGGATAAATTTAATGGATACTTATTCCTTTGCCTTTTTAAATGATCACGCGCAATACAATATAAGGCGTCTCCATGATTATTATTTTTATCAAATGCAAGATGAATTTTGGAGGGAAAAGGCAATGGAAAAATTGCCGGCCATTAAGGAAGCCACAAACATGTTAATCTGCGGCGAAGATTTAGGTATGGTGCCGGCTTGTGTTTCAGGGGTAATGAAAGAATTGGGTTTACTTACTCTTGAAATACAAAGAATGAGTAAAAATCCCTCCACGCCCTATTTGCAAGAAAGAGATATTCCTTTCTTATCCGTAGTTAGTCCTTCAACGCATGATATGTCTCCGATAAGATGTTGGTGGGACGAATCAGAAAGGGATCAAATTCAATACTTTTATCAGTCTCAACTCGGTGGTGAGAATGAAGCCCCATCAACCTGTACACCAGAATTAGTTGAGAAGGTAATTGATTTGCATTTAAGTTGGCCATCCCTTTGGGCCGTTTTTCCTCTTCAGGATTTGTTGGGAATGGACGATTTACTTAGAAATCCTAATCCTGCAATGGAACGAATTAACGTTCCAGCAAATCCAAAAAATTACTGGCATTATAGAATGCATTTGAAAATGGAGGATTTATTAAAGAGAACTGATTTTTCAGAGAAATTGAAAAGGAAAATTAGTTTTTTCAGAGAATTATAGGTAAATTGATTTTATTATTATCGTTATACCAATGAAAAGTAAGATTTATTGCTTGTTTATGATGCTTGGATATTATATTGATCTTGTAGGTCAGGTGAATCCATGTAATCAAGTAATTATTCCTGCTGATTCTACGGGTATTTTTGCGTTTTCAGGGTTTAATGTTAAAAAGGGAATGGTTGACAGCCTTTGTTTACATATTCCGTTGGAATATTCCTTTGCTGTTAAAATTCCAAAAGGGATGCCTGCCTTGCCCATTGGTAAATCATTGCAACATTTACCTGTTTCGCTTAAATACTCTTGTTATCCCGTTGACTGCCAATTCAAACAAAATGAAACGGGATGTATAACATTGAAAGGTAAATTAGATGAATCTTATGGTTATGATGCACTAAAATTGAGGTTAGATGTCCCTGATAGTATGAAATGGGGATTAAATGAATTTGGATTTTTTGTAAGGCCCATTTCAAGCACGGCCTGCAAGACATCCTCTACGCATAGTTTAGGTGCCACGAGACTAAAAATAAATGCGTTCCCCAATCCATTTACGGATTATCTACAGATTCATATTTTGACCGAGTTAAGTGGCATTTTTGATCTTCAATTATCTGATATAAACGGCAGATTAGTAGAAAGGAGAAGAATCAACTTAAATCCAGGCAATAATCGATTTGAGTTTCCTACAAAAGATATTCCTTCTGGTATTTATGCTTGTAGTTTGACAGACGGATTTTCAACGGTATCTATGCGTTTAAGCAAGCAATAATCCTCACCACGTTCCTTTAAGTTCCCATTTTAAATGAGGTAATAGCAAGGTAGGATCAACTTGATCGATTCTAAGCGATAATGCCTGGGCAATGAATTGGGGTAATTTACCCTCCCATTTTGATTTTGGAAATTGAATGGTAAGTTCACAATTCAAATCAAATGATTGTTTGATTATAGTAAGTTCATATTTCTTTGCCGCGTCCATAATTAAGGGCATTTTACCATAATCACAATAAAATACGTAATAATCTGATAACTCTTTTTCAATGACACCAGCATTGTCAATGGCCGCAGCTGCAGCTAATCGATAAGCATTTATAAGACCGGAGGTGCCAAGAAGGGTACCACCGAAATATCGGGTAACTACAATTAGGACATTGGTTAATCCATTACTATCTATTTGCCCGAGAATGGGTTTACCCGCAGTACCTGAAGGTTCTCCATCATCATTTGCTCTATATTTAAGGCCATCGAGACCTATGCGCCAGGCAAAGCAATGGTGGTTTGCTTTGCCGTGTAATTTGCGGATTTCCTCTATGGCGTTACCAGCGTCGTCCCCGTTTACAATGGGAAAAATATAGGCTAAAAATTTACTTCCGCGATCACGAAATTCACCATATCCTGGTGAATTTATCGTTTTATATTGAAAATTATTTTTCATTGTTTCAAGAAAGAGCAATAAGGAGGACCGCTGAAATGGCTAAAGCTACACCCATTAATTTATATTGGTTTGCCTTTTCTTTAAAAATAAGTAGCGCGCCTAACATAGAAATGGCAATAATACCCACATTATTTATTGGAAACATCAAACTAGCATCCCAGCCTTGTCCTATAGCTTTCATTAAATAATGAATAGACATAAAATTAGAAATGCCTAATGTTATACCAAATGGTAAAATATGCCACGGTATCTTCAATCCGTTTTTTATTTTATGAAATATCATAAAAAAGAAACCCAACGTAGCAGCAGTGCCAAAAAGTACAGCTAAAAATAAAGCAGATTGATTAGATCCTGTGGATTTACCCAAAAGGTAAAAAGCAGAATCGATGATGGAACTTAAAAGCCAGGTTAAAAGGGGGTAAAGCCATAAAATCCATTTTCTTTTTTGTTCAGGGTCTTTATTAAATGGCATATTGATGACTACAATGGCACTCATGGCTGCAATAATTCCAATGATGCGAAAAATAGTAAGATTTTCAGCATAAAATAGAACGCCAATCATTATGGGTGCTATCAGAGACATTTTTTGAGTGACTGAACTTATCATAATGCCAAAATGAGTTACTGTTTTGGACATGATGTTAAAGGTTATGATAAATAACCCACCCAAAAGAAAAGCATATCCGTTCAGCGGTTCGTCCCTCATGGATTGAAAATTCAAGGTGTCAGCATTAACAACCAAAGTTGAAATAAGGCAAGTAATATAATTTACAGTAATTATGCCCTGAATATTTAAATTTTTGTCAGAAAAATAGCGAAACATCCAAAGTAAGGTGCACGAACTCAAAATGGATAAGGTCAAATAAAGCATTTATTCTTTTTAGAAACAAAGATAAGCGCAATTGTCAGTAAACAATGTCTTACCATTATCAACAAATTACCTATATTTGCAAAAATTTATAAAATTGCTTGCGTGGAAAGAACGCTTAGTCAGTACGACACTGAAATATTGGCCTGTAGGGAACTTTTTATCCAGAAAACATTAGATTATGGAACTTCTTGGCGTGTTTTGAGGCCAACTTCCCTGACTGATCAACTTCTGATAAAAGTAAAACGCATACGCACCATTCAAATTATGGGTGCTCAAAAAATTGTTGACCCCATAAAACAGGAATATCAAGCGGTGGTTAATTACAGTATTATGGCCTTAATTCAACTTGAATTGCCTGAAGATTATCCATTAGATATTTCAAAGGAAGAAGCTGTTTCTTTATATAACAAACAGGTCGGCATAGCCAAACATTTAATGAGTAATAAAAACCATGATTATGGCGAGGTCTGGCGAGAAATGAGGTTAAGTTCTTTGGTAGATATTATGTTAACTAAATTGCTGAGAATCAAACAAATTGAAGATAATTTTGGTAAAACAAAAGTCTCCGAAGGGGTTGACGCAAATTATCAGGATATTTTAAATTACGCTGTTTTCTCTCTTATTAAAATATCAGAACAATCAGAAGTTTAATTTTTTAAAAGTAAAAACGTATATATGACACTTACAGATATAATAATGTATATGGCCATCGCAGGTGGTCTGTGGACAGCAATGGTCTATTTCTTATGGCAGAAATCAAAAAATATTTTGATAACTTTCCTTCAAAGTTTTTGTGGAGCCTTATTTATATTTTCTGGTTGGGTGAAAGCTATAGATCCACTGGGAACGGCTTATAAAATGGAACAATATTTTGCAGAGTTTAAAGTGACTTTTTCACAAACTTCCCTGAATTCTTTGGCTGATATTTTTCCAGTAATGGCAGAATATGCCATTGTTTTTGCCGTAATCATGATTGTTCTTGAAATTGTATTAGGTATTATGCTGCTTTTTGGAATTTATCAAAAAATTACAGCCTGGTCTTTTTTCTTGCTTATTTTGTTTTTTACCTTCTTAACAGGTTTTACCTACCTCACTGGTTATGTTCCCGAAGGAGTTAATTTTTTCTCATTTTCTCAATGGGGCGATTATGTTGAGACCAATATGAAGGTGACGGATTGTGGTTGTTTTGGTGATTTTATTAAGTTGAAACCAAAAGTTTCTTTTTTGAAAGATATATTTTTACTCGTTCCAGCTATTCTTTTTATTGTATTTAACAAAAGTTTATTCACTCTTTTTACACCAGTAACACGAAATAGTATTCTTGCAATTAGTTTGGCAGGCTTCACTTTTTATTCTTTCTCCAATTTCGTATGGGATTTGCCACACACAGATTTCAGACCATTTAAAATAGGAAATAATATAAGAGAAATGAAAAAAAGCGAGAAGGAAGCTGCCGCCGCTGTAAAAATTGTTGCTTATAAAATGACTAATTTAAAGTCAGGAGAGATCGTTGAAGTGCCTTTTGATACCTATATGCTGGAATATAGTAAATATCCTACCTCAGAATGGAAGCTTGAACAGATGAAGTCTGAGCCAGCCATAGAGAAAACTAAAGTAAGTGATTTTGAAGTAGCAGATATTGATGGAAATGATAAAACAGAGGATATTTTAAATTATCCTGGCTTTTCATTCATGATTATTGCTTATAAGTTAAATGAATCCGTAGTGAATACTACCAGAATTCAGAGAGATTCTGTATTTGTATTGGATAGTGTGTTGGTAGGAAAAACCTATCAGTATAAAAATGTTTTTGACAGAATTGTAGAAAAAACGATACCCGTTAAGACCTATTCTTGGAAAGAAAATTATGTAGCATCCTGGAAAAATGATCTTCTCCCTGTTTTAAATCCTCTGTTGAAGGAAAATATTAAAGTTTTCGCTATTACAAAATATACCGATAAACAAATGATTACTGATTTTCAAAAATCATTGAAAGTTAATTTTCCTATTTATATGGCTGATGATATTTTATTGAAAACGATTGTGCGCTCAAACCCTGGCGTGGTTTTATTAAAAGACGGAAAAGTGATTTCTAATTGGCATATAAATCAGTTACCTGATGCCAAAGAACTTATCACTTTGTTTGATTTAAATAAATAAGATTTTTAAAAATATTAAGTACTGTTATGCTGAGTCGAAGAAATGTTAGGGTAAAGGTGATGCAAATTTTGTATGCCTTGGGCAGAGATGTTACTCAGGATTATACCAAGGGGCTTTTAGGTTATAGAAGACAGATTAATCAATCTTTTGACCTTTATCTTTTAGTGTTATTTTATGTGATTAAAATAGCAGGTTTTGCCTCCACTGACTTGAAAAATAGAAAATCAAGACATAGACCTACGGAAGAGGATAAATTATTTAAACCAATCCTAGCGACTAACCCATATATTAAATCGCTCTCCGATAACATTGGATTGTTTAATCTTATTGATACCCGTGATATAAGAGAAAAATTGGACGAAGATTTGGTTCGATTAATGTATAATGAGTTCTTAAAATCGGAAGAATATAAGGTATTTTTAATAGCTGATTCGTTAACACCTGAGGATTACATTAATATTTATTTGAGTTTATTAAAGACTTGTCTTCAGTCTAATCATTTCCAGGAAGTACTTGAGGATAATTATTCTCAATGGATTGATGATGAATCTTTGGTGGTTGGAGCGGTTAAAAAGACATTAAAGCAACTTCCAGTAGCTTCTGATTTTTACAAAGAATATATTCCTTCCGATGAGGCGACGGTTGATTTTGGTGAGTTTTTATTGGAGACCGTTTTTTTTAAGGATAAGGAATTATTGGATATAATTTCTCCGAATTTGCAAAATTGGGATGCGGAAAGAGTGGCTATCATTGATATGATTTTAATAAAAATGGCTATTGCAGAACTATTGAATTTCAATTCTATTCCAGGAAAAGTTACTTTAAATGAGTATGTTGAAATATCAAAAACCTATTCTACAGATAAAAGTAAAGATTTTATAAATGGTATCTTAGATAGGTTGTTTAAGCAACTTACGGAGGATCAAAAAATTTTAAAAGAGGGTAGAGGTTTGCTTGATAGCTAGTAACCCTAACAATGTCAAATGATTATGCAGGATTCGATTTTAATTTTAGATTTTGGTTCTCAATATACCCAACTCATTGCCCGACGAGTAAGGGAAATGGAGGTTTACAGTGAAATAAAGCCCTTTAACCAGGTTCCCGAAGATCTCTCTAATTTCAAGGGGGTCATTTTATCAGGTAGTCCATTTTCTGTACAAGACGA
>JBMLQR010000363.1:10521-15776 GCA_049241465.1 Saprospiraceae bacterium
GAAGAAGTGTTGCACAGTTATAAAGATATGGGTTTAAGGGTCATTGGTGTGGACGCTAAAGCTCATTTTTATGCAGCATTAAAGGGTGTTTCTGACCCCGAGGCAAAAAGAAAAGTTATTGGAAAAGCTTTTATTGATATTTTTGAAGAACAGGCTAAGTTCCTCGAAAGTACCGATAATAAGATAGCTTATTTGGCTCAAGGTACCATCTATCCCGATGTCATTGAATCTGTTTCTGTTCACGGACCTTCTGTAACCATAAAATCTCATCATAACGTCGGTGGTTTACCAGAGAAGTTGAATTTAAAAATTGTGGAGCCTCTCCGAATGTTGTTCAAAGATGAGGTGAGAAGGGTAGGAAAAGAAATGGGTGTAACCCAGGATATATTAAACAGACACCCTTTTCCAGGTCCAGGTCTCGGTATTCGTATATTGGGCGATATTACTGCTCAAAAAGTCAAATTGCTACAAGAAGCGGATGCTATTTTTATAAATGGATTAAAAGAGGAGGGACTTTATAATGAAGTCTGGCAAGCAGCCACCATTTTATTACCCATTTTTGCCGTTGGCGTAATGGGTGATGAACGCACTTATGAACAAGTGGTTGCACTCAGAGCTGTTACTTCGCTGGACGGTATGACCGCTGAGTGGTGTCATTTACCTTACTCGTTCTTGGGTAAAATAAGTACAGACATAATTAATCAAGTTAAGGGAATAAATAGAGTTGTTTATGATATCAGTACCAAACCCCCGGCAACCATTGAGTGGGAATAATATTTTCTTGAATTTTTTAATTGGTTCCTTTTTGTTGCTGTCCGCCGCTTGTAGTTCAAGCAGGTCCGTAGCCTCTGTTACATCTATACCTTCTACTGATTTTACTCATCAATCTCGTATTTTAGTTGGAAAATTAGATACGCTCCCTGTTATTTTAGCCCCAACTGATGGGTTGCTGCCTATTCAGTCCGATGAGGTCGCAAAAGAATTTCCAAGTGATCAAATACACATTGCAAAAGGCAAGTTAACTAAAGATGCCTCTTTGAAAATTGGGTTTGTACTTCCCTTCCTTAATGATAATATTTCCTTAGGCGGTCGGGGTGATATAAACAATTCGGTAAGTAGGTGGGCTATTCATTATTATACCGGGGCAAAATTAGCCTTGGAAAAATGGAAAAATAAGGGGGTTTTGTTTGAATCGGTCGTTTGGGACTCAGGTCCGGATACTGTTTCTCTTCAAAAACGAGTATTAGATGATAACCGATTTTTAGATGTACCCTTGATTATTGGGCCTTATCATAGAGATAATATCAAATATCTGGCTAACTATGCTAAAAATTCAGGCGTATTGTTGTTTTCTCCATTTAGTGCAGCTCAGAATTTAACCGAAGATAATCCTTTTTTCTATCAGGTAAATCCAACTATAGAAACGCAGATTTCAGCTATTGTCGATCATGTAAATCAATATGCACGTACTGAAGATGTTTTAATATTACAGAAAGATTCGGATGCAAAACTGAACGAATTATTTTTAGTATCTTTTCTATCAAAAGGAAAGCAAGAGGATGGGGGGCTTCCTAAATCCCTTTTGTTATCTGCAAACGTAAGTACCTGGGCTAAGAATTTATTACCTGAATTGCAAAAAAGAGAAAAATTAGTGATTATTTTGTCTTCCTACTCAGATGAAGTTTTTTTAAATAATCTGATGCAAGAATTGAATAGGGAATCATTTGATAAAAAAGAAATCATTGTTTACGGATTATCTCCATGGTTAAATTTAGAGAAAGTTGATTTTCAACTTCTTGATATGCTAAATTTTCATGTTTCTTCCCCTTATTACATAAATACCGGAAACAAGGAGGTGAGAGAATTTCAGCAAAGTTTTTATCAGGAACTTGGTGTTTTTCCTCAACCGGAAGCGTTTCAAGCATTTGATTTAGTAAATCTGCTCTTTGAAAATTGGATAAAAAAGGGAGATTTTTTTCAGGAAGATTTGGATTCTTTTGAATCTACCCAATTTTTGTCAGCTCCGTATCAGTTTAGAAAAGTTAAAACATCGACAGATAATGTAGAGAAATGGCAGTTAAATAGAAATCAAAATGTAATGATTTTAAAATTCTCGGATTTTGGTTGGCAAAAAGACTAAAAAGGTAACCCAAGGCCAAAATTAAGATTGACATTCTTCCATTTTAGATCTTCTTTTTTTGCCCAGTAACTGCCGTCTATTTCTCTGTAAGGATATCTAAGAGGGATTCCTAAATCAAGGCGGAACATAAAATACGTAAAATCTATTCTTACTCCTGCGCCGGGACTTAAGGCTATTTGCCTGTAAAACGCATCACTTTGACCTTTTGGATTGAATGGTTCAGTATTGAGGTTCTTTTTCCATTGAAAGTTAGATCCAGGTCTTGATTCATCTTTTTTTAAGGTCCAGACATTACCTCCGTCAAGGAATAGTGCGCCTTGAACTCGCCAAAATGCTTTGAATCGCCATTCTAAGTTAAATTCTATTTTTAAGTCACCCGTCTGAAAAAATACCAAGCGGTTGCTCTCAGTGAGTGAAAAAGAATCGATATACCCACCAGGACCTAATCCTCGTGCAGCCCAGCCTCTTATGCTATTTGGGCCTCCTACATAAAATTGTTTTATATAAGGAACCGTAGCAGTATATCCAAACGGTAAAGCCAAGCCTGTATTTATTCTGGCTGCAAAAGTACTTTTGTTTGGTGAATTATAATAAAATCTGAAATCTGCTTCTGATTTAACAAATTGAGAAAAAAGCGTAGAGAAAATTTTAAATGGATTTTCAGTTCCTGTAATTTCATCGACGGCTTTGTTAAGAAGCCAAAGTTCTCCCCCTGCTGTTTCAATATTAAAATTGAATTGATTTGAAATTCCTCTTATATTTTGAGCTTTTTGGTTGGCAAAATTTACATCTCTGAATAAAATACTGGCAAATAGTTGTTTAGAGAAACTATTTGCCAGAAAGGGATTCGTTTCAATTATTTTTTGACCTTGAGTAAAAAAATAAGGTCGTATATAGTCAAATGCAGCATGATTTACAGATAATCGTTTGTTTTGTCCCAAATTCAACTCAACGCCATAAGCAAGATTCGCCAATTGATAGCGGTAAAAATCTAATAACAAAACATAACCCGCACTGGCGGTTAATTTTGCTGTGGAATATTCTTCAAAACTTCTCCAGAATTCAGTATTTCCGGAGCTAAAATATTTCATTAAACGCCAGGTGCCCAAATAATCACTAAATCTGGGAATAGATATGGTGTTTTGAGCTCTCAGGTCTATGGTATTCCAAAATTTACTTCTTGGCTCAGGATTAAATTCTACACCTGCTGATAAATTGAATAAGCTGTTTTCTGCCCCACGAAGAAGATTTCTGTGTCTTATGGAAGGGCTCATTGACAATCCAATAAGATTACCAGCCCCAGCAGCGTTACTTCTGTTGGTGTAATTTAACTCTACATCAAATCCAATTTCAATCTTCGGGGCACTGGATAGTTCAATATCAATGTCAACCATTGCTTCTCCCTGATTGATAACTGGTTTAATTCGAATAAATTTAAAGACACCTAAACTAGATAATAAGCGTAAACTTTCAGTGTAATCTTCTTCTTTGTATTTTGTGCCAGGTCTGAATCTTATGGATTTTATTAATTGATTAGGTCTTACCTGCCATTCTGCGTCAAAACTATTTATTTGAATACCGAACAAAGTGGTATCAATAGTGACCTTTAACGAGTCACTTATTTCTGCATTTATATTAACCCTACAATATCGAATAGTATATGAAACATGGTTACTGTCATTTATTGGAAATGATATATTTTGATAAAGTTTTGTTTTGAAGGGTATGGCCGTTGTATCAACTTCTAATTCTTCGAATACATTTTGCGAAAAATTTAAATACCCTTCATTCCTTAAATGCTTAATAATTCTTTCTTTTTCAAGATTATACAAACCATATTCAAAAGGTTTATTTTTTCCTAACAAGGTTTTACCACTGATATTAATTAATTCCTTTTCTATTTTTTTGTCAGGGCTGCTAAAAATAATGGTATCAATAGTATATCTGTTTCCAGGTTGAAGACTATACGTAATATCACCTTTCAAGTCTTTTAAAGTATCCATTTTAAAATTAACTTTTGCATCAAGGTATCCTTTTGACTGAAGATAATTTTTAGCGTTAATCGAATTAGTCTCCATTTGATTATATTTAATAATCGCGGGTTCTTCTCCAATTATTTCACGTTGCCATTTATCTAATTTTGTAGTATCGTTTGCCTGACTGGCTTTGTAGTAGAACCAGATTCTTGGAATGAATAAAAAATTTTTATTCACAGCTGGCTTTAAATTTGTTTTTAAAACGTAAGTTAAATTACTTTTATCTTCTATAATCTGATTTTTTGGCCACTCAATATTATTTTTTCTAAGTAAATAGGTATTATTATTTCTATATATTGTGGTAGAACATCCCATTAACCATAATAAAGGAATAACGTATATAACTTTAAATAATCCTTTTAACTTTGTCATATGCTTTCAAAAAATAAAATTCATCACCTAACGAGTCTGCAAAATAAAAAGTTCCGGGAACAATTTTGCGAATTCCTTATTGAAGGGGATAAGATTGTTAAAGAGTCTTTGGTTCAAAAAAATTTCAGACTGTTGGAAATTCTTGCTATTGAGCGCTGGGTTGAACAAAATACCATCCTTTTAAGCAAAAACAAACAAGTTGAGGTAACTATTATTTCTGAAAAAGAACTGGGCAGAATCTCCTCTTTGAAATCACCCAACCAAGTCATAGCCAGACTCGCTTTTAGTGAGCAAGTCTTTAATCTACCATTAGCCTCTACGGGACTAACCATTTATCTGGATGGTGTACAGGATCCTGGAAATGCAGGTACTATTATAAGAACAGCAGAGTGGTTTGGCGTAAAACAAATCATTTTTTCACCTGATTCAGTGGATAGATATAATACAAAATTTCTACAATCAGGAATGGGGTCTATTTTTCGCATAACTTTTCTACACATTGATTATCAAGAATTTAAAAAATTAACACTTGACTTACCCTGGTGGGGTGCTAGTCTTTCAGGAAAAAGTATAGATGAATATATTCCTACATCACCCGGCGTCTTGGTTATGGGCAGCGAAGGTTCTGGTATCAGACCAGAAGTAGAAAAATTATTAAACGAAAAATTGAGAATACCCAAGAATAATGATGTAGATACAGAAAGTCT
>JBMLQR010000364.1:0-6428 GCA_049241465.1 Saprospiraceae bacterium
TTAGGTGTCGATAAGTTGCCGGAAAGAATAACTTCGATGGGGGGTAAGTTTTTATGGGATGATTGTAAAGAAGTTCCAGAGGTTTTAACCTCGATTTATCACTATCCAAAAGAGAAAAAAATCATTCAGTTTGAGGTCAGGCATTGGCATACCAATCTGGAAGGTGGTGCTGGTGTTGGTAATATTTTTTATGGCGACAAGGGATATATGGTTATAAAAGGTTATGGAACTTATGAGACTTTTCTTGGAAAAGATAATGAAAAAGGGCCAAGTAGATCGGAAAAAGGAGAACTTGGGTTGCATTTTGAAAATTGGATAGAAGCGATTAGAGCGCGGGATATGAGCATCCAAAATGGACCAGTACAGTCCGGACATTTAGCTTCGGGTCTGGCTCATTTGGGTAATATATCTTATCGCCTGGGACGGCAGCTTGAATTTGACCCTATTGCGGAAAGATTTATCGGCGAAGGAGAGAATGAGGCCAATGCAATGACATCAAGAAATTATAGGGCACCGTATATTGTGCCGGAAATCATATAAAAATGAACGAAAATTTAACAAAAGCAGAACTAAAGGCCCATTTATTGAAATCTATTACTGATTTCAATAGCCTGGTTGAATCATTGGATAAACAGGAATTTGAAAGGCAACCGGGAGGTAAATGGTCAGCCGGGCAGGATTTAAATCACCTGGTAAAATCGAACCGTACGTTTGGTTTGGTATTTAGCTTACCCCTGTTTTTATTGAATTTCATGTATGGAAAAGCGAACAGAACAAGCAGGAGCTTATTGGCATTAAAAATGAAATATGCTGAAAAGGCGAATAATTCAGGTTTGCAAGCCCCTGGTTATTTAAAACCAGGCAAGATATATGTTGAGGAAAAGGAGGTTTGGATTCGCAAACACATTGCTTCAGGTGAATA
The DNA here is from genome assembly GCA_049241465.1 of Saprospiraceae bacterium. Lineage (GTDB taxonomy): Bacteria > Bacteroidota > Bacteroidia > Chitinophagales > Saprospiraceae > BJGN01. The sequence goes on from JBMLQR010000364.1 coordinate 923, forward strand.
TTTGTTAAAATGCCTGGATCGTTTTTCTGAGTCAGCTTTAGACAAAAATATAATGGGTCATCCTTTATTTGGAAAAGTTACTGTGCGTGAAATGTTTATGAGTATTTTCATGCATATTGACCATCATCATGAAATACTTCTCAAAAAATTAGGAAAGTCAGCGTAAGATTATTCCAGCAAAGCTCTAAAATAAGCGTTTATATCATACTTTAAATAGGGTGATATAGACGCTTGTTTTTGAGGAATATGTTTCGCCAGATTTTTTGCTTTGGCATTATTATGCTTTTTAAAAACAAGATTATTCCATTCATTAGGGTCTTTAATCAGGTCATACAATTCCTGAGATTTATCTTCATACTGAATTAACTGGTGGTTATCTTTTACAACCGACACATTGTTAGGACCATAAAAGGTCAGCGCAGGGTGTGGCCATTTTTTAGACTGTGGCTGTTGAATTAATGGAAGGAGAGAATGTCCGTCATTTTCTTTGTTTTGAGCAATGTCAGCCAAATCAAGAATCGTTGGATAAATATCAACGAGTTGAACGGGAGCGTCACATTTTTTTCCTGCAGAAGTATTTGCCGCTGTTTTAATGATTAACACCGACTGGATAGCTTTTTTCCACAGCGCCTGTTTTGCAAATCTATCTTTTTCCCCCAGATGATAACCATGATCAGACAGTAAAATGATGTGAGTATTACCGGCATATTTACTGTTATTTAAAGCATCCAGTATTTTACCTATTTGAGCATCAGCAAAATGTACACAAGCCAAATAAGCTTGAATTACCTCATTCCATCGACCTTGCTCCAGGAGTTCCTTCGTTGTAGGCATCATGGGAGCGGAAGAAATCTGTATGCCTAAAGGTGGAATATCATCCATATCATTTGGCAAATAGGGAGGAAGGGACAAGTTATTTTTTGGAAAAATGTCATACCATTTTTGAGGAACATACCATGGAACATGAGGTCGAACGAGCCCAACGGCTAAAAAAAATGGCTTATCCTGGGTTTTATTTAGTTGATTAATAGCCCATTCAGCAGAAAATACATCGGGCATTTCCTCATCCTTTTGAGGGAATGCGCCCCAATCGGTAGAAGTACCTGTGGGTTTGCCATACCAAAGCGGATCATAATTCATACGGTCCTTCGGACTGGGACCATATTTACCAGACCAACCACCAAATAAATCAAATACTTTAGCATCGTCTCCGTTATGGAAAAGTTTTCCAACACCTAAGGTTTGATATCCAAATTTTTCCATATAGTCGGGTAGCATAACAGAAGCAGCAGAAACGGCATTACTTTTCTTTAGGTCCTTATCGGGTACTTGAAGATAATTTCCAGTTTTGGATGGATACATACCAGAAAAAAGAGCGGCCCTTGAAGGGGCACAAATGGGAGCCTGACAATAAGCCTGGGAAAATACGATACCCTGACTGGCCAGTTTATTCAGATTGGGAGTAAGGGTTTGGGGGTGACCTTTTAGCGGTTCAATCCAGTCGTTCAGGTCGTCCACAATAATGACCAAAAAATTTGGCTTTTCCTGTGCCAATATATAGGTAGGCTTAACCGAAAGAATCAAAGAAAAGAATAAAAGAAGACCCTTCATAGATGCAGTTTATTTTAATTGGATTTTTTTCTTAAATGTAGTATTAACCCGGCGAAAATACCCAAATAAAGACCCAATAACATTTTTCACCCCCTAAAAGTAGATTTTTATAACACCGACAAATCCTTTATTTGCAATACATAAAGTGGAAAAGTAAATTTCTTTTAAAATTAAAGTTTAGTCTATGTGGTTTAAAGTTGGCGTTCTTTTTGTTTTGTTCTATTTAGTTATTGGAAATATTTCAGGCTATAGTCAAAACAATCTGGTAAAGGGAAAGGTACTGGATGCGGAAATGAATTCACCATTGCCTGGTGCAAATGTATTTTTAAAGGGCAATTCCACCATCGGTGCAACGACTGATCTGGATGGGAATTTCCTTATAAAAATTCCATCTGGAGATCAAATTTTAGTCTTTTCATATTTAGGATTTAAGGATCTGGAAAAGGAGATTAAAGGTGGAAAGGATGAAAACACTTCTTTAGTTATAAAAATGGAATCTGATGCGGTAATGGGTCAGGAAGTAGTAATTACTGGTCAGTTATTAGGACAGGCAAAAGCGATTAATCAACAATTAAGTGCAGAATCTATTGCAAACATCGTTTCCTCTGATAGAATTCAGGAATTACCCGATGTAAATGCCGCAGAAGCCATTGCCAGACTTCCGGGTGTAGCCATAAACAGAAGTGGAGGTGAAGGAACTAAGATTGTTATCAGGGGATTGGAACCTAAATTTAATGCCATAACGGTAAATGGGGTTAGAATGCCTGCCAATTCTGCTAATGACAGATCTGTTGACTTGTCATTAATTTCACCTGAAATGTTGGACGGTATTGAGGTATTTAAATCTCCATTACCAGATATGGACGGGGAAGCGATAGGTGGAACGGTCAATTTAAAACTTAGAAAGGCACCCTCGGGATTAAAAATGTTGGGTAAACTGTTGGGTGGCTATAATGATTTGAATAATGACCTTAAAGATTATAAAGGTGTATTTCAGGTAAGTGATCGTGTTTTTAATAAAAATCTGGGCATTGTTGCACAGGGAAGTGCAGAAAGATTTAACAGAGGGGGAGATATTGTCAGTTATTCCTGGAGACAGGGTAGAACAGATCCAGCTACAGGGAATACCGCCATTGACGGAAATACTTTGGCTTTTGAAGACGGCCGTGAGATTAGAGAGAGGTTAAACGGTAGTGTAAATCTTGATTATACCTTGAAAAAGCATACCTTTTCTCTTTTTGGAATATATAGTCAAACAAACAGGAATCAATTTAGCCTTAGAAATTCTTACAATCCTGTTACTTCCAGTATCAATTATGAGAGTTCAGCCACGGATAATTCATTGAAAATGAATTCTGTGGCATTGAGTGCTACCCATCCAGTAGGCAAATTATTGATTGACTGGAGTTTGTCAAATGCAGTTACGTTAGGAAAAACACCTTATGATTTTTCCATGAGATTTGTGGATGAGGCCAATCAATTTGATCCAGCATTAAATCGTATGGGACACCCTCGAACCTTTTTTGATGCCGCCAATCCAGATTTGAATTCTTCCTTTTTAAGGAGTAATGATTATGTGAACAGTCAAACCAAAGAAAATTCTAAAACAGCTTTTGTCAATTTTAAATTGCCGGTTTCCATTGGTAAATGGTTAGGTGGTTATCTAAAAGCCGGAGGTAAATACTACTCAAGTGACCGTGATAGAAATTACGATTTACTTTCTGAAGGATTTTATTATTTAGGGTCTGCGGAAGCCAAACGAGCTGCAAACCAGTATAAAGAACCTTTGATTTATTCTTCTTTAAATGGTAACCTCATAAGTATTAAAAACTTTTTGGAAACCAATAATAATCAAGAAAATTTCTATGGGGAAAATGGCGAGCCTATCAATTTTGACGCGAAGATTTCTCCTGAAATAATGCGTAAATGGTTTGATTCTCAATTACCCATTTTGAATAAAGACCGTAGTGGTATAGTTAATAATTATAAATTAAAGGAAACGGTATCAGCTGCTTATGCTATGATTAAGTTGGAAATTGGTAAAAAATTAACCATTATTCCTGGTTTCCGCTATGAATATTCCAATAATACCTACAGCGCAGGCTTTACCAATATAAGCGGAAGATACGGAGTGAATGGTGAATATAAAGATACTACCACTTATAGGAAGTACGGTGAATTCTTACCTCATTTGCATATAAAACTTCAACCATTATCCTGGTTGGATATCAGAGGATCAATGGCTGCAACTTTGGCAAGACCTGACTATAATTTCATTACGCCCAGAGCTTTGATTGACGATAACGATACTAACATCAATGCAGGTAATCCAAATTTAGAGCATGCAAAAGCAATGAATTACGATTTGAATGTATCAGCATATAAAGGCGGATTGGGATTAATAACATTTGGAGTATTTTATAAAGATGTTAAAAACATCTTTGTTCCCTGGAACATTCAATTGACAGATAAGGCAATGGCTGCAGCAAATGGTTGGGCGGGTTATTCTGGATATGAATTGAACTCCTACACCAATCTGCCCCAATCGAGTGTTTGGGGTTACGAAGCTGATATACAGACGAACCTTAGTTTTTTACCCAAACCATTCAATGGGGTAGTATTTAACTTAAATTATTCCAGATTATACTCTGAGACGGAGGTATTCTTCCTGACTTCGGAAACGGTTTTAATAAGACCTTTCCCTCCTATTTTCCAAACAACATACACCAGTCAGGTTAGAAAGGTAAATATGCCTAGTCAGGCACCACATATTTTTAATATGAGTGTTGGTTATGATTTGAAATCATTTTCAGCCAGGGTATCCGCTGTATTTCAGGGAACAAAGCCAAGTAGCTATTCTTTGAATAAGGATTTTGATAGGTTCAATCTTCAATTTTGGCGTTGGGATGCCTCTATCAGACAGGGTATAGGAAGTAACTGGAGCTTATTTTTAAATCTTAATAATTTCAGTAATCAGCAGGATATTTCATTTACCAGAAATATTGAATACCTTAATTCTATACAAACTTATGGTTTTACAGGAACCGTTGGCTTCCAATATAGGCTTTGATTTTTTTAATTACACAAAACGGATTTTTATGAAAAAAACAGTACCAATTTTATTCTTCTTAGCATTCACGCTATATTCACCGAGCATTTTTGCTCAGAGAATTGTGGTGATTGATCCAAGCACGGATTTAACGAAACCAAAGGATATTTATCCGGTTATAATGGGCGACACGCTGGCGGGCGGCGTCAGAAAAGATGTAAATACCATTTATAAGTTAAAAAATGGATCTGTTTATGTTCTGTCTGCACCCTTAGTCAATAAATCGACATGGACTTTGCATATTGAAGCTACAGATTTAGCTAATGTAAAGATTAAACCTTATTTAACTCGTATTCCCAATGCATCAGGAGCCTATCCTAATTATATTCTTTCAGAAGGAAACCTTGTTTTGAAGAATTTATGGATGGTTACTGCAGAGAGAGGACCAGCTGAAGAACATGAGAATGCAAAGTTCATTATTTCAGGTGCCAATACCAGAGTTATCATTGATAATTGCATTATTGAAAAAGACAGAGGCGGATTAGTTCGCTTGGGAGCTAACAACACTAAAGTTTATGTAACAAATTGTCAGTTAAGAAATGGTGGAAACAGGAAAATTTTCCAGGGAAATGGCAGGGCTGTTGATGCCAGAACCTTTTATTTTGACACCTTGATAGTAAGGAATACACTTATGCACAATTTGGTGGACAGGGTATTCAGATCAATGGGCGCTACAGCACGACACAATTACATAGAATTTGACCAGAATACCGTTTTTAATATTGGTGGACGTCACGGCTCTTTTCAATTTGGAAAAGTAAAAGAAGTTAAATTCACTAACAACTT
>JBMLQR010000364.1:6528-12154 GCA_049241465.1 Saprospiraceae bacterium
AATCCAATATCAGGAAGTGGATTTATAGAATATGAATTACCAGCGGCAACACAGGTTGATTTATCTATCTATAACCTAATGGGGCAGCGAGTGTTGAATATTGTGAATCAAAGACAAGATGCAGGTTCACATAAAGTTAACTTTTCTATTCCAACACAATTTAGTGCTGGTATGTATATTGGTAGATTAGTGACAGAAAAAGGAACTATGTCTTCGCAAATTATTGTACGTTAATATTTTGAATAATATGGAAGAGAATGTAATTTTACTACATTCTCTTTCATAAACATCCTTTACCACATGTTTTTAAAATTTACTTCGCCTGTATTTTATGGGCTAGGCACTTTTTTTGCCTTGATATTAGGCTTTTTATGGATTCATCCAGTAAAAAGTAATTGGGTAGAAAAAGAATTAAACCGTATTTATGATAAAGCGGTGAGGGATTTACCCAACCATACACCAGATTCATTAAACTTTCCAAGAACGCTTAATGTAAATGGCAGTCTAATGAACACGCATTCTGGTAGTTGGACCAGTGGCTTTTATCCAGGTATATTATGGCAATTGTACGACTATAAGAATAATAGTAAACTGAAAGAAGCTGCTGAAGGTTGGGGAAAATATCTGGAAAAGGAAAAGCTGGATAAAAAGACCCATGACTTAGGTTTTAAAATATATTGTAGTTTTGGAAATGGCTACCAAGCTACCAAAAATGAAAATTATAAGGCCATCATACTTCAGGCAGCAAAAACATTAAGCTCCCGATATAATCCTAAAGTTGGTCTTATCCGTTCGTGGGATCATCATAAAGATGTCTGGGATTTTCCAGTGATTATTGATAATCTGATGAATTTAGAAATGCTTTTTAGAGCAACCACCTGGACAGGGGATTCCAGCTATTACAAAATAGCTTATTCTCATGCTTTTCTTACCATGAAAAATCATTACAGGCCAGATATCAGTTGTTTTCATGTGGTTGATTATAATCCAAATACAGGAGCCATTCAAAAAAAAGTTACCCATCAGGGTGCATCTGATGCCTCTGCCTGGGCAAGAGGACAGGCCTGGGGCTTGTATGGTTACACCATGATTTATCGGGAAACCAAGGATCCACAGTTTTTAAATTTTGCCCATAAAATTGCCGATTATATTTTTTCACATCCAAATATGCCCGCTGATTTAATCCCCTATTGGGATTTTAACGCACCCAATATTCCAAATGAGGAAAGGGATGTATCTGCCGCAACTATTTTAGCTTCGGGGTTGCTTGAATTAGCCGAATTAGATAAATCAAAAGCAAAGAAATATCGTTCTTACGCAGATAAAATTTTAGAAAACTTGCAAAACGAAAAATATAGAACCAATCAATCTCCCTTCTTTTTACAACATAGCGTTGGAGGAAAACCTAATAAGGTAGAAATTGATGTCCCTATTATTTATGCTGATTATTATTATGTTGAGGCATTAAAAAGGAAACTTTCTTATAAAAGGTAAAGCCGATTTCTTCAGACTTTTTTTGTAAATTTCCTTTTTGGTAGTTAAAACTAGTGATGGGAAAATTATCGGCCTTCATTTTTTGCTTCTTATTCTTACAGGCTTTAGGTTATAGTCAGATAACTTTTAGAAGGTTAAGTGTGCAAGAGGGGATTTCAAATAGCTCCGTTATTGCTATCACACAAGATAATGATCACTTTTTATGGTTTGGAACCAGAGATGGTTTAAATCGGTTTGATGGATATAATATACAGATTTTTAGGAAAGATAGGGGGAATCCCAACAGCCTCTTATTTGATGATATCCGTCTTCTTTATTTTGATCCCCAGCTAAAAACCATCTGGGCAGGTTCAACAAAAGGATTAAGCCGATTCATTTCAGAAAAAAATGAATTCCATAACTATCATTTCAATCCAACAAAAGTTAATGATATTTCAGAGTATTATATACAAGCCTTATTAAGAGATAGTAAAGGTAATTTATGGGTTGGTGTACCTGATGGTCTATATTTGTTCAATGCAACGAAGGATAAATTCGAAAAGCAATCCATTAATTATCAGGGGAATCCACTAAATATTTTATCCATACATGAGGATAGAGGTAAAAAAATATGGATTGGAACCAATGTTGGTTTGTTTCAGTTGAAATATGGATTGAATAAACAGGTTAACCTGGAGGAAGTTTATATTCCAGAGGTACCTGGTGTAAAACCCATTAAGGGCCAAGCCATATATGCTATTCAAAGTGATCTTCATCAACAGTTATGGTTAGGAACGCATGGGGAGGGGTTGTATAAATGGCACACCTTAACAAATAAAATGGCGCAATACAAGCATATTGAGAAGGATTCGAGATCTTTAAGCAACAATATGATAAGGAGTATTGCGGTACATCCAAATGGACAAATATGGGTGGGCACTTTTGTTGGTTTAAATCAGTTTGATTCTGTCAGAAATAATTTTAACGCTATAGTTGCGGATGAAAAAAATCAGTCCAATTTAAGCAGTAGTTCCATTTGGTCTGTATTTTTCGATAAAAAGGGTAGTTTATGGGTGGGCACTTTTTACGGGGGTGTTAATTTTTATGATCCGGGTATAAAACGATTTCAAAATTATGTACATATTCCTGAAAGAAATAGTCTGAGCCACAATGTGGTCAGTGCCATTAAAGAGGATGATAAAGGGAATTTTTGGATTGGAACAGAAGGTGGCGGTCTTAATTATTTTGAAAAAGGGAGGCAAACCTTTGTAAATTATTTTCATTCCCCTTTGAAAAAGAATACTTTAAGTGGAAATAATATAAAAGCTCTATATTATGAAAAAAACCAGCTTTGGATAGGAACCTATAATGCAGGACTTGATAATTATGATGTAGATAAAAAATCTTTTACTAATTATGGAAAAGGAGAAAGAGGATGGGATAAGTTTTCAAGTTTAAACGTTTATTCCTTACTGAAAATCAAAAATCTCATTTATGTATTGACTTATGGTGGTGGCTTAAATGTGTTAGATATTGAAAATAAAAAAATTACACAAATTCAACATGACCCTAAAAGAAAGGAAAGCTTAAGTAATAATCTGGGAAGGATCCTTATCAGGGATAAGATGGGAAATGTTTGGATTGGAACGGAAGACGGGTTAAATCTGCTGTCAAGGGAAAATATAGATAAGGGGAATTATACTTTTAAAAGGTATTTAGAGGGGTATAATATTGCTTCCTTATATGAAGACAGTAAGGGAAATATTTGGATTGGCACTTTTTCAAATGGTCTCATTTATAGAAATAATCAATCCTTTAATTATTTCACAGAAAAGGAAGGCTTAGCGGGACATACTATTTTTACTATTCTTGAGGATAAGCGGGGGGAAATATGGTTGGGTACAAATCAAGGGATTTCCAGATGTAATGTGGCGCGGAAATCTTTTCTGAATTATAACAGCAGTGATGGTCTCCAAAATCTGGAATTCAACTATAATGCCGGATTAATGGATTCAAAAACAGGAGGCTTACTTTTTGGAGGTAAGAATGGGTTCACCTGGTTTCAACCTTCCAATTTAAAAACCAACAATTACATACCTAAAGTTGCCCTTACCAGGTTGATTGTCAATAACAGGGAAGTAAAAGTTGGAGCTAAGGATGGAATCCTTTCCAAAGCTTTAAATCAAATGGATCTTATTACTTTTAAACATAATCAGGCCAATTTCACGCTACAATTTTCAGCGCTGGATTATTTGAATCCGCAGAAAAATCATTATGCCATCAAATTGGAGGGGTTGGACAAATCATGGCAATATATTGTTGGTAGTCATGAAGTTACCTACACCCTTCAAAAACCGGGCAGCTATTTATTTCGATTAAAGGGAGGGAATAATGATGGTATCTGGAACCCTAAAGAAAAAGTGATAACTATCAAGGTATTACCGTCTCCATGGCTTAGTTTACCTGCCTATCTGGTTTATTTTTCGTTGTTCGCTATAGCCTTATTTATAGGATACCGATTTATAGTTTTGAACCATACCTTAGCATTGGAACAGGTGGAAAAAGGAAAGCAATCTGAAATTCATCAGATGAAACTTAGGTTTTTCACGAATATTACCCATGAATTAAGAACGCCATTGTCTCTGATTTTAGGACCCTTAGAAGAATTACTCGATAGTAATAAGGAGAATAAAAAGAATTTTGGTCCTTTAAAAACAGCGCATAGAAATGCAGTTCGATTATTAAACCTGGTAAATCAGTTGTTAACTTTCAGGAAGCTCGAAAGGGACCATGAAGAGATGAACATAGAAGAGACGGATATTATTTCCTTTTTAAGGGATATTTCTGATTCATTTAAGGACGAGATGAGGTTACATCATATAGATTTTAAGATAAGGTATGATTTTTCGCCATTTCCAGTATTCATGGACAGGGATAAAATGGAAAAAGTATTTTATAATCTACTTTCAAATGCCTTTAAGTTTACACCAGAGGGGGGGAATATTTCCATTGTCATAGCTAAAAAAGAGGAGTCAGTAAGTTGTACATTCAAAGATAGCGGCATTGGGATAGAGCCTGAATTTCAGGATGAAATTTTCAGGAGGTTTTATGAAAAGGATAATAATCATCCATCTTTACGCGTCCAAAATGAGGGTACAGGTATTGGTTTAGCGCTTTCGTTACAGATGGTGAAGCTACATAAAGGGGATATAAAGGTAGAAAGTGAACCTAATAAAGGAGCTTCCTTTGAGGTTACCTTTCCAATAAATTTAAATCTGGTAGCTCAAGAGATCAGTGTAAAGCAGAATAGAACGGACACTAGAAAGGGGATAAAAATGGATGAAATGGAACAATCTCCGTCCTGGGAAGATTGGTCAGAAGTTCAGGTTGCATCGGATTCTTTACTAAAAACTCAGTCCTTTCATTTTTTGCTTATAGATGATAATGAGGAAATTATAGATTATTTAAGTACCATTTTCCCACCGACCATTTTCCTATCCAGAGCAACAGATGGGAAGAGTGGATTTGAAAAAGCCTTATTATTACAACCGGATCTAATAATAAGTGATGTTATGATGCCTGGTATGGATGGATTTCAGTTAAGCTACCAATTAAGAGCAAATTTTGAAACCAGCCATATACCTATTATTCTTCTTACGGCACAATCTGATTTTTCCTTTAAATTAGAAGGATTAAAAACGGGTGCTGATGAATATCTGACTAAACCCTTTCACCCTAAGGAATTATTTATTCGGGTTGAAAATATTTTAAAAAACAGAGGGTTCAGCCGTCAAAAATTCAAGGAAAAGGAAATTTTAGAACCTTCGGAAATCACTTTCAATTCAGCAGATGAGATATTGATTCAAAATGCCATAGCGTTAGTTGAAAAAAATATGGATTTTCCTGAATATTCTGTGGATCAGTTTGCACAGGATCTGGCGGTAAGCCGACCTTCTCTTTTTAATAAAATGAGGGCATTAACCGGAGAGACACCCAAAAACTTTATCAAGATAATCAGATTGAAGAGAGCCGCTCAATTATTGAAAACGGGTAAACTTTCGGTTAGTGAGGTCTGCTATATGACAGGATTCAGGGATCCAAAATATTTTAACAAGTGTTTTCAAAAGCAGTACAATCAAAGCCCTTCAGAATA
>JBMLQR010000365.1:0-1785 GCA_049241465.1 Saprospiraceae bacterium
AAAATTATCTTCTAAATCTAATGAATCATAATGAACAGAAAGCCGATCTTTATTTTGCTGAAGCAACGCTGAAAGTCGCAAATCCAGTTCCTTCTTATTTTTTCCTCCGCCAGCTGCAAAATCAAATTTAATAACAGGATATTTCTTTGACCAATCCCATTTGTCGTAAATGTATAAACCCTCAAACAACTTTTGATTTCCCTCAAAAATCTCCTTTAAGGTGTCCACAAACAGACTCTTTCCAAAACGGCGCGGACGGGATAGGAAGAAACGACCCGGCGTACTAATGAGATTGAATGCATAGTTTGTCTTATCAACATAGATGCCATTCGATTCCAATAAAAGACTTAAAGTACTTATCCCTAAGGGAAGATTTTTTAGGGTCATTTTAAAATATTTCCTTAAAGGTAAGTCCTTTTTAGAGACGATGCACATAATCCCGCTCCGTAGTGACGATGCAAGCATCACCTCTACGAATAACCTATATGTTACAAAGATGGTGAGCTATCCACCTGCGTGATGTCCTTTTTTTACAGTAACCAACTACGAATAAACATTATCTCTAAACGAAGACGTTCCGTGAAACCCTGTCGGGGAGAAGACGAGGCGTGCATCGTCTTCTAAAACCATTTTTTTGGCAAGTTTTAAACAAAATATCCGCGCGCCGCCCATCCACAAACCTCGCCCACGAAATAATCAAATAGACAAATGGTCAATTCTTGAGGCAGCGAATGTACGCACCAAGAGTCCCCAAGCTGCTAGTTCTGTGAACACTGCCAGGACTGTTGACCAGGTACCGGCTCCAGGCTTGGTTGGTGCCGCGATAGGTAGCACTCCAAAAAAAAGGTTGATACATTTCATTGGTGAAATCACCAGCATCACCACGATAACCACCTGAGCGAGCGGAAAAGCCGCTCAAGTTGTCCGCATCTGTGTTTGGTGAAGCCCAATAGGTAGTACCCGTTAATTTCATTTTACCACCTGCTTGGGAGCTCTGTGTTGAAGAAGTAGAAGATGTATCAGCATCTGAATGTATAAATTTTACTAATTTATTCCAGTCGGAATCCGTAGGTACGTGCCAACCTGAGGGACATAGTGTGTCACCTGATGTGGTATAAAAGTTATATAACTTTCCATAAAAATCATTATTTGGTGTAATGTTACCGTAATTACACCATGCCCCTGTAAATAAGTTGCTCCATGCTGTTCTATCCGTTACATTAGGAATGGATCCTCCATTTCTATATCTGGAGGTTTTCAAGTTCACGCCCATCCAGCATTGGGTACCTATACTAACTGTAGTATAAGAGTTACCATCAATGTCTGAAACAGATGAAGTTCCACATGAAAAAGGTGCTGAGGTTGTAAACGATACCTCATTTCCATACGCCGTACCAACACTGTTCGTAGCATAAGCCCGAACATAATACGTGGTACTGCCAGTTAATGAAGCCAGCGTGGAGGTAAAGGAACCCACACCCGAGCCATCTGAGGTTTTTGTGGATAATGCCACCGTAGGTCCACCCGACGTGCCCCAGACCACCCCTCGTACTGAAACAGATGCGCCACCATCATTACTTATATTTCCTCCACCACTCGCACCTGTAACCGTTATACTGCTTATCGCCGTGGTGGTAACTGTGGGAACAGTAACTTGTATCACTGCAGATGAGGCAGTAGAAGCAACAGAGTTGCCCACCGCATTCGTTGCTACCACCGTGAAGGTGTACGATATTCCATTTGTCAAGCCTGTTACCGTAAGGGGTGAACTTGATCCAGTTGCTG
>JBMLQR010000366.1:0-1809 GCA_049241465.1 Saprospiraceae bacterium
GAATACCTCGAGGCAAGAAAACTAACTCTGGGTCCTACGCTCCATCTGGGTAAAATTTTGTAACCAACCATTGGACTTGCTCCAAGTTGAAGCACATTTAAACCGGACTGTCCTGAAAAACCCAAATTTAAGCCACCACCATACCAGATTTTTGTGGACACAACACTAGGTTCCTTCGTAGGCTGTTTTTGATACTTTAAGCCGGAACTTGCTTGTCCGCTTATATCCGATAATTTTAAAACAAAAATTATTCCAATAAATAAACATTTTATAGCCTTCATATTGTTTGGTTTACTTTTCTTTTAGTCGTTGATTAAGTCTAATTCCAAAAAAGACTGTAATTTACACCTTCAATTGAAAAAACAGAAAGGAATAAATTTTATGGTCTGTCGTTATTATCCCATGTCACAATATTAATGCAATGAGACATTATTTAGTTTTATTGTTCACCATTTCGTTTTTTTTAAATGTAAAGGCTCAAAACTGCGGTTTTCAAGGGCCTAAACCTATTTATTTTGACTCCATATTTACGTATGATATCAATGTATTCGATTATATAGCAGGTGATTTATCGGGCAGTCAAAAAATTGATAGTATAACTTTGCGCTTTATCTCACCAGAATTATCAAAACTATCTATTTCGCTCATTTCGCCTAAAGGTGATACTGTTTTTTTAGTAGGGTCAATCAATGATTATGTTGATAATGATATTTTAGGGGGTATTTACAGACTAACTTTTATTCCAACCACCACATCAACCGATACTTTTCGATGGCAAAACGATTATCCTGGTATTCAACCCAAAGGGTTATATTTTCCATTTAAAAATGACTTGCAGGGTTTTACAGGAAAGGTCAATGGTATTTGGAAACTACTCGTTAATACCAAAGGTGCTGAAAATGAAATCAGTGGGGATTTAAATAGTATTCGGGACGTTAAAATTCATTTTGCTATTATCGATGGAGATAATTGCTGTAAAGCCAATGCGGGGGAAATTAAGGATACCATCATCAATGCTTGTGCCGGCAATACTGAACTTGTTACTTTGCCTGGTCCTATTTATGCCAGTGCAACAGATATACCCGACACCACTTTATATGGTTACGGTTACATGATTTTTAGAAATGATACCGTTTATGATGTTTCAGCCAACAGAGATCTTAGAAACCTTCCCTCGGGAAGTTATAAAGCAAAGGGATTTTCTTTTATAAAGGATTCCATTTCCATTTTCAAATCTTTCATTGGTAAAAAAACATCTTCACAGGTACTGGCCATTTTACAAAATCCATTGACAAAAAAGGATACCTGTGGGGCTCTTTCTACTGGTGAGTACGCGTTTAATCTTACGCCTGCTAACTGTGTTAAAAAGTTAACCTGGATCCTTCCTAAAGGAGATAGTATTCTTTTTGACGGAAAGTTTTTTAAACAAGAAGGCGTTTATAAGCAGGTGATTCCTAAAATAGGAGCCTGTGATAGCGTAACGGAACTTAATATTAAATTTATAGACTTCATTTGTCCAAAAGGGACATTTCAGGTGGGTGATTCTACTTTTAGAAAGGAAGGTACTTTTTTAGTTAAACTAAAGGCAATATCTGGTTGTGATAGTTTGGTAAATGTGAAACTTAAATACTATGGCAGAGATCTTAAAATTATATTGCCAGAGGACTTAACCTGTGTCAGAAATTCTGTTTCCATAGATGTCCGAGGAACAAGGTCAGATATTTACAAGACTACCTTTGAATGGAGAAAATTAGATGCCTCCATTGGTACCCCGATAGTGGTGGGTACTAATCCATTATTAACTATTTC
>JBMLQR010000367.1:0-5028 GCA_049241465.1 Saprospiraceae bacterium
CATCGCGTCTCTACGGGGTAAAAACGTAATCCATCATCCGTGAAATCCAATAATCCTTAAAATCCGTGATTCAAAACTAGGCGGTAGGGGTAAATACATATTGAAACATCAAAGCAAAGACGCGAAGCATCACGTCTCTACGGTTAATTTTTTATGCCGTTCATTACATTTATTAATGTTCTGATGGTATGATAATTGCCTTTCCAGATATTGGATTTACGGCCAAATTTTGCCTGAGGATCTTTATCAAGGGAACTGGCGTACCAGTCACCATTTTCCCAATCAATTAAATATTTTTTTATAAAATCCCATTGTTCGACAAATAAATGTTTATAATTCATGGAATCATTAGGATATAATTGCTGAAAATACCAAAGGGTGTTTAAGGTTTCCGATTGCGCCCACCAATTTTTTGTGTCCTTTATGATAAGTGGTGAATCATTTAATTTATAATAATATCCGGCATCATAAACGCCAGCCGATGTTTTATCCCAACCCCATTTTAACCCATGATCCACCATTTTTTTTCCTAATTCCATCGTTTTTTGATGTTCCTTTTTCAACGTAACATCATTTGGCTCTATATCCATTAATTTCTGGGATGCATCCATAAGTAGATAAGCCGTTTCAATATCATGACCAAAAGAGACATGATCCAAATGCCATCTTTTTTGCTGAACCTCAGGTAAGGAATCTCTTAACGAAAATGGTGTAAAATCATTAGCAAAGAAAAGCTGTAAATATCCTTTTTCATGTAACATTTTATCTCTTATTAGATATAACATTTCAGACAAACGGATTTTTACCATGGGGTCTGGCCAAACTTTATATAATTGCGTAAAGGCCTCCATCAAGTGAATCGAACTATTCTGGTCTTTAGGAGGAACTCCTCCCCACCCTTCTTTAATGGGCATTCCTTCTTGCGTTAGAAACTGATAATAACCTCCATTTATGGGATCATGACTATGGTCTTCTAACCATTGAAATACCTTTTTGGCAAAGTTTAAAACCTCTTCTTCCCGGGTTGCCTCATACAGCGTAGCCAGTGCATATAAGCCGAAAGCGTTACCGTAGGCATTTTTTAAAATAATATCAGCCTCATTTTCCTTAACAGGAGTACCATTTCTTTCTACCAGATTATAAAATCCACCATGAACACGATCCCATAAAACATCCGTTAAAAACAAATAACCATGATAAGCATACGAATCATAAGTATCTTCCTTTGTGAACATTTTTAATTGGGCAAGGGACCAAACATGCCTTGCCTGAGTAACAATCATTTTTTGTTGAGACCCCTCTGGTTTCCAATCATAAGTGAAATCACTAAAGTACCCTCCATTTTCAATATCCAATACTTTAGGATACCAAACGGGTAACATATTTTCGAATAATAATTTTTCCATGTCTTTATGAACTGAATGCCATAAAGTATCCTTTTTAATCTGCGCATTTAGATTAAACGAAGTAATGAAAATAAGGCAGCAGCATATTAATTTTGAACGCATAACTTTAAACTTTTTTCAATTTACTAAAACCCAATCGTCATATTCAAAGAAGGTATAACCGGTAACTGGTTCACCCTTTGGTTAGTAATTCTATCCAGATAAAATACATTTTGCCTGTTATAAACATTAGTTACGGCAAAAGTCGATTCAATATAAGCAAATTTATTTATTTTATGTGTGTATTGTACACTGACATCCAACCGATGATAATAGGACAATCTTCCCCCATTTATTTCATTAGAAAGAAGGGTTCCTAGAGGATAATTTCCACCTAATATATCCGTTTGCAAAAGGTCTGTCAAATTATTATTTTCAAAGAATCCCTGTGTTTGAGTAAATGGAAATCCGGAACCAACATACCAGTGTGCACCCCATTTCCACTGTTTAGATTTACCAGCAAGGTAGGAAAATAAAAAATTCAAACTATGTCTCCTGTCAAAAACAGTAGGAAATCGTACATTATTACTAGTTTCAAAAACTGAGGCCAATGAGTAGGCTACGCTGATATCAAATGAGGTAGGTTTATATGCTAAGGTGACATCCACACCTGTGGCAAGTCCTTCTTCAACCAAAAAATCAGGATCATTAGCCTTTCTTTTATTCCGATTAAGAGATATAAGTTGATTAAAAAACTTTTGATACCCCTCTACAGAAACAGAAAAAAGGTTAAACGGCTCCCATTCCATTCCAGCGACCCAATGCATTGCCTTTTGTAAGCGGGATTTCACTGGAACATTTGAGCCACTTTTAAAAAGGCTTGTTTCAGGACCTACCAGAAATCCTGAAAATAATTGCACAACATCCTGGTTATTTGCTAAACTTATTAGATTCTGTGAGTAGAATCCCCCACCTATTTTAAGTCTGAAATTGTCTGACCATAAATATTTTAATCCAAGTCTGGGTTCTGGTGAAAACTGCCCTTGCGAGGCATAATAATGCATACGAAACCCTGGCTGAAGAATAAATTTATTGACTTGGTATTTAAATCTTACGAATGCAGCCATTTCAGTAGTAAAATCATTTTGACTTATTGTCAAATTAAAGGGATTAACGAATTGAAATCCAGTATTTAAACTTATCAATTCTAAGCCATATTCCAGCGCAGAATGCTTGCCCACTTGCATGAAATCGAGTCTTGCTGTATATGATTCCAGGGAACTACTTCTGGGGCCGGTATTTTTCTCCGTTAAAGACAGATTGTACCTACTAAAACCAATATTTCCCTCAATCCTAACAGGTGATTGAAGAGGAGAAAGTAAAAAATACATGCCTCCGCCAAAAGTTTCCCATTTTTGACTGGCTATATTGGCCAATTTAAACTTATCTGTAAATGAAAATCCAAAAATATTCACCTTACTACCATTTTCACCTAAAAACGATATTTTCCCGTAAAGGTCATTGTATTGATAGGGCAACCCTAAATTCTGTAAAGAAGAAAGTGAGGTATCTTTTTTAGCAAAAGCGTAAAAATTGGAATCGACAGCGTAACGATAAAGGTGTGGCGAGGTTTTATCCAACCAACCATATTTCCCTGTCAATAAAAAGGAAACGGCGGTCCCATTTTCCTTTTTTAGCTTTTTTATGGGTCCCTCTAAAAGTAATTTCCCTTGAAAGGGACTTAAAGAAGCCAATCCTGAAATCCTGTTTTTATTACCTTCCCTGGTTTTAATATCCATAACTGCGGAAATTCTTCCCCCATGTTCCGCATTAAAGCCAGCACTTAAAACATCGACAGAACGAATAATTTCGGTCTCAAAAACGGAAAAAAGACCAATAGAATGAAAAGGATTATAAATTAATTGCCCGTCAAGAAGCACTCTGTTTTGAACGGGCGAACCTCCCCTTATAAAAATCTGCCCACCCTGATCACCGGAAATAACAACCCCTGGCAGTGCTGTTAAATATTGAGCAATATCTGCTTCTCCCCCAATGGAAGGCAAGGATTTTATATTTTCTTTGCTTAATTGAATCTGACCAATCTGAATTTCACTTCTTGCCCTTTCCTTTGAGGCAGAAATATCAACTGTTTGCAATTCAATGGTTGATCTGGTTAAATAAATCAATTGATATTTAATCTTATTGGAAATAATATCAATTTCCAATAAAGTATCTAAATATCCAAGGTAGGAAACCTGAACCCTTTGGATACCTGAAGGAACTGCAGACAATTGAAAAAAGCCATCTTCATCAGAAATAACTCCTTCCTTTGAATTTATTATTTGAACGGAAGCATAAGCAATGGGTTCACCTGATTCAGCATCATAAATATGACCTCTAAGCGTACCCGTTTGGCCAAAAGAAATGAAGGCGCCGAAAAGAAAAATTAAAAAAGAGATAACTATTTTCATGAGAATTGATCCAAAATTTTGAAATTAATCTGTCCAAACGCCCAGACCTTGTCTTAAAATAATTATTTCATCTGAGGAGCAGTCCACCAAAGTGGAAGGAATATTACCCCCTACTCCACCATCAATAATCATATCTACTTTATGTTGAAAATCATTCTTAATATCTTCAGGATCAACATAGTATTCTTGAATTTCATCTGTTTCGGAATGCAGAGAAGTAGTTAAAAGGGGACTTCCTAAACGATCCAGCATAGCTAAAACGATGGGATTATCTGGAAATCGAATACCGATGGTTTTCCTTTTCTTGTCGAATAATTTTGTAATAGCAGGACTCGCCGGAAGAATAAAGGTAAATGGCCCCGGCGTATGTTGTTTTATAGCCCTATAAATAACCGTTGAAATGGGCGAAAGAAAGGCAGACGCCTGGCTCATGTCCTTACAAACCAATGAAAAAAGAGCATCTCTTGCATCAATTTTACGGATATTCCCTAATTTTTCAATGGCTTTAGGATTTCTCATATCGCAGCCAATAGCATACACCGAATCAGTGGGATAGATGATGACCCCATTTTTTTCGAGGCATTTCACCACTTGCTCTAACTTTCTGGGTTCTGGGTTTTGCGGATGAATATTTAAGTACATACATAAAATTTAACTCAAAGGTAGTTAAATAAAGAAACTCACCTTATAATAGCTACTTTTCCGTACCAATAAAATTGATGGTTATACCATCTTAGTTGGTATATACCCTGTGGGTATTCAGAAAAATCAAGCGGTATATTTTTTCCAACAGGCCAGCCATCGGGAAAATATTGTTGCTGAATACGCTGTCCTTTTGCATTATAAATTTCAAGAAAGGTTTGACCCAGAAATTCAATATTTGATTGAATTTGAACGAATTGGTTACTGGGATTAGGAAAAACTTTCACATTATTTTCATCTATTAAAGTAAGTAAAGAGGTACTGGTTCCTGTTATTTTTGAAATCATAGAAATTCCCCCATTTGTAAATTTGTCCGTTGAAATAACCAAACCTTGCGTACCAATCGAAGCGAAATCGGATCGAACCATTATTTCCTTTTTTAATTTTACCGACCAGATTTTAATTACAAAAGGTTCGCCGACACTCAGTCCTTCTTTTATGTTTGGGGTAGCAAGGTCGTCACCAAACAC
>JBMLQR010000368.1:0-1664 GCA_049241465.1 Saprospiraceae bacterium
GCTATTAAAATAGCAGAAGGGTTCAACGTAAGTCAATCCTTAATTGGTCTTACCGTGGTTGCCATCGGAACCTCACTGCCTGAGTTAGCAACTTCTGCCGTCGCTGCCTACAAAAAACAATCGGATATTGCCATTGGTAATGTGGTTGGCTCCAATATTTTTAATATATTCTGGATATTGGGATTGAGTGCTGTAATTAATCCATTGCCTTTTAGTAAAGATTCGGTGATAGATATCATTATGACCATTGTAGCGAGCCTTATTCTATTCCTGATCATGTTTATTGGTAAAAAGCATACCGTTGAAAGGTGGCAGGGCGTAATAATGATTCTAATATATATTGGTTATGTAGCCTATCTGATTGGAACGAAATAAATTCACACTGCCTGACCGAAGGTAATCAGATTATTATCCGGATCGAGTAGTGAAAATTCCATTTGCCCCCAGGGTTTCCGCTGCAAAGGTGCATTTGGATGAATAGTTACGTTTGCGTCTAATAATTGGTTATACAAAGCCTCAATCTGGTTTGTCCTGATATAGATTTGCCCATAATTTTCCAAAGGATCCAATGTTTTGAATTCAAAGAAATGAATTTCAACACCGTCCTTTTCGAGCAACAGATAATCGCCATAATCTGCCATTTCCATAAAGCCAAGTTGACCGATATAGTAACTTTTTGTCTGGCTTTTCAAGCGCATGGGCAATTTAGGAATGGCTTGTGTGAGCATTTGTCAACAGATTATGAACATTATTTGAAGAGATTGAAAAGGAACACCTAACCAAGCTCTATTTCAATATCCTGGGTTTTGTTTTATATTTGGATTTGCAATAATTTCCCGATTAGGAATTGGGAATATAGAACGGAAATCTTCTATATTTAAAACAGATTTGATCCTACGTTTCCTCGCCAAATCAAAATATCGGTGACCCTCAAAATTTAATTCCGCCCTACGTTCATTTAACACCGCTTGTAAAAAATCTTCGGAAGAACTAACCTGATTGGGCGTTAAAAGAGTTAATCCCCGCTTTTGTCTTAAAAAATTAAGGTCTGCCAATCCTTTGATACTACCCAGCGCCTCCGCTCTAATCAAAAACATTTCTGCATACCTAATGATAAATGCTGAATTATCTCTCGTTGTTTCTCCTCTGTATTTTTGTGTTCTGCCGTCTGGTAAAATAGTCGCATCATTATCATCGGTTGAAAAGTTCAATAATGATCCTCTAATATCCCCAACTCTCCCTTTAAAGAAGTCTTCCAGATTTTTAGATGCCATATAATTCAATTCCGAACGTAAAGCGTCTGCTCTACTGTAGGTAGAACCATTATAGCCACTTCTGTTCTGGCTATCAAAAAGTAATTCAAAAATAGATTCCGCATTTAATTTAGTTCGAAAAACGTCCTGATATTTTGCTGAGTCAAATAATTGGAACTCACCTGAAGCAATTACTTTGGTGGCATATTCTACAGCCTTCTCATTATCACCCCGATATAAATATATTCTTGCCAACAAGGCATTAACCGAATTAATATTTATAAAAGCCTTATCCTTAATTTGTTGATCCATTAAACCTGCCGCTTTCGTCATTTCTGAAATAATAAATTGATAGGAAGCCAGCACCGTTGCTCTGGAAGGCTGATCTTTTAATGCCTGTGGCGTTTGTAT
>JBMLQR010000368.1:1764-4075 GCA_049241465.1 Saprospiraceae bacterium
CATCTAAAAAATTAGGTGAACTTTCATCCAGACACGATGGAAGGAAGGACAGTAAACCCAGGTATATAAAAAGAATAGTATTTTTCATTTCCTTGCATTAAAATTTTAAACTTAACCCGATCAATAGCGTACGTGCCGACGGATAAGCACCATAATCTACACCTGCCGTCCTGTCAGCCAAGCCACCATTGGAAGAAACTTCCGGATCAAACCCTTTATAAGAGGTTAGCACCCAAAGGTTCTGTGCTTCAGCATAAATCCTGATGGAACTGAATTTCCCGGACTTCGGCAAAGTATAGCCTGCCGTCACATTCTGAATTCTGAAAAAAGAGGCATTTTCAACCATTTGAGAAGAATTGAGTCCCAGATTTAAATTTATGAACGATGCTCTGCCATATTCTGCCTCATCTCCAGGTTTTTTCCACCGATCCCGAACATTAATGGTATTATTTGCATAAACAGAACTTAGTCCCCCATCGTTACTCCATCCTAAGTTTTCTGTTGTTCCTCTAATCAGATTATAGACTTGATTACCAATGGAAAATCTGGAAAAGACACTAAAATCAATATTTTTAAATTTAAAAGAATGGGTCATACCGCCATACCAATCGGGCATTGCCTTACCTATAATCTGTGCATCATCATAATCGATTTGACCATCTTCATTAAAGTCCTCAAACTGAACATCGCCCGTTTCACTGTCAACACCCAGGTATTTCAGTCCAAGAAAAGACCCGACAGGATGTCCAATCTGTAAGATATGGGTAGCCTCCAAATCGTCGTAAGCATTCAGGAAAACGCCGTCATTATTCAGACTTATTATTTCATTATGAATCCAGGTGGCATTAAAATTCACATCCCAGCTAAATTTTTCTCTTTTAGCTAAACTGGCATTTACATTGAATTCCAGTCCTATATTTTGAACCTCACCACCATTTCTTGTTATGGAAGTAAAACCAGTAGTGGCTGGAATAATATCTTCACTCAGTATATTAGATTTTAGTGAGTTGAAAAATTCCAGGGAACCACCTATTTTTCCATTGGCCATTTCATAATCCAAACCGATGTTAAACATTCTGTTTGTTTGCCAGGTAAGGTCGGGATCAGCTAAATTCCTAAGTTGATACCCTGGTCTTCCAGCATACCTGGATGCGGTGTAAAAGGTAACATTTTGAAAATCACCAATTTCCTGATCGCCTGTAAAGCCATAACTCACCCTCAATTTAAGGTCTGAAAATACATTTTTCAACGAATTAAAGAAAGGTTCTCCTGATAATCTCCATGCTACCGCGCCAGACGGAAAGAAACCAAATCTATTCGTTTTGGAAAAACGGGAAGATCCATCAGCGCGGGAGGTAAAGGTGAATAAAAGCCGGTTCTTAAAATCGTAGTTAATCCTGCTTATGAAAGATAACAAGGCAAACGAAGTGCCTTCAGAAGTGGCACTAATAATATTTGCCGCACTGGAGATTCGCTCCAGTCTTCCCGGTGGAAAGCCCTGCCCTAAGGCACTTGACCTGTCGATTTGTGTTCTTTGCATGGTAATACCACCTAATAAAGAAAGGGTATTTCCGTTTCGGGTTTCCGAGAAATGCAATGTATTTTCATTTAACCAGGTGACATTTCTAAAATCACCTTCGAAAGCTTCTCCACCGAAAGCTTCCGCATCAGCCGTTAAAGGTGACTTGAACTGTGTATCGAAATTAAAATTAACGTCGCCAGACCAGGATGTTTTAAAATAAAGCTTTTTTGAAAATTTATATTCCCCAGCGATTGTTCCTAATGCCCGGTATCCATTAGTAAAAGCCCTGATTTCCCTTGCCGATTTCACAGGATTATCAGATAACCAGTTGGCCTGATAATCTTCAAAACTTGCATAAGAACCGTCCTCCTCATAAGCGGGCATCAACGGGGAAGCGCCCAGTGCATTCGTAATAATACCCGTATAAGTGTTATCATTAAAGCTCCGCCTGTTCTTTGAATAGGTCGTATTAAATGTCACGCCAAGTTTAAACCGGGAGTTTATTTCATGATCCAGATTCAGGCGATAGTTAAATCGTTTGTAATAATTTTCAATAATCACACCTTGTTGATCAAAATAACCCAGGCTGGTATAATATTTTGTTTTTTCATTTCCTGCGCGAAAAGAGAATTCATAGTTATTTATGGGTGCAAGTCGTGAAACTTCATTCAGCCAATTGGTATTCACCCCGGAAGAAAGGTCAAAATTATCCAAGGGTTCCGTTAGCACAGAGGGATCAAAATCGTCCCCAAAATAGGACGGATCTTTCTTAAAAATGGCCAGATCATT
>JBMLQR010000368.1:4175-11726 GCA_049241465.1 Saprospiraceae bacterium
GAGCTTAAGGTTTGTCCGGAACCGACATTTTGGCCTTGCAAATCGAAAGAAGTTGATAAACCCGAGTTACTCTCGCTGAGCAGCGGTATTCCATCCACGACATATAACGGGGCATTATTTCCCCGCACATTCACCAAAAGGCCTGCCCCCGGGGTTCCGGAGGCGCTCATAACATTCAATCCTGCTACCCTACCTTGCATACTATTTGCCAGATTTGAAACGGGTTGGTCCTGAATGTCTTTACCTTTTAAGGAAGAAATTGCCCCAGTGATTTGACTTTTCCGCTGACTACCATAACCAATGACCACTATTTCATCTAATGCGAGGTCTTCCGGCTCCAGGATAATAGACCAGGATGTTTGATTTCCTATATTTATTTGTTGGGTAGTAAAACCAGTATAAGAAATGATAAGGATAGCATTGGCAGCCACTTTTAACTGAAAATCGCCATTTACATCGGTAATGGTACCCTGTTGACTTCCTTGAACCAAAATACTGGCGCCAATTAATGGTTCCTTATCAGGGTCCGTTACGCTACCCTTCAAATCGATCATTTGAGCATTCAAAGAGCTCAGGCCCAAACAAGAAAAGAGGATAAAAACACTTAGGTAGATTTTCAATAATTGCATCGCAGCCACGTTTAATTGGAAGTTTTTATAAACTTACTATTTTTTCATATTTTTAAAGGAATTATATTCCCCATTTATTTTTTCTACCACCTTTTCTGCTGCTATCCTGCCTGTTTGTGCCCCACCGTTCATATACCCCTGAAACTGGATACTGCAATGTTCCCCGGCGAAAAATATATTTCCTTCTGGTTCCTTTTCGACGCCTCCAAAAGCGGTCCATTGTCCTACCTGATAAGAAGTATAAGACCCCATGTTAAAATAATAATCTTGCCAGGAAAATTTATGTAAAAGCTGATTTTCAAAAGCATCATTAAAGCCCGGCCAAACTTTTTCCAATCCTGGAAGATATGAATTTCGCAATTCAGCAGCCGATGTTGTAGCTGCGTCATTCCCAATAGAACCTCCTCCAAAAACGGTAAAAACGCCTTTTTGAACCCCTTGCAATCTACTACTATCCCAACCGGAATAGGCAGGAAAATCGGAATATAATCCACCATGAAAGCCATGATTTCGCCAAATCGGCTCTTTCAAACCAAAACAAATTTTACCCCCATTTCCATAACCCAGGGAATCAATACATTTCTTCTTTAATGGCGACCAGGTAAACCCAAAAGTCTTCACTTCCCGCAATTTTGAAAAGGGCAAAGTTAAAATCAAATAATCTGCATGGACACGTTTCCGTTTCCCTAAAACTTCAAAAACGGCCATATAACCACCCTTCTTTTCCTTATGAATTTCAAGCAGAGCATGACCCAAATGAACCTGGTCTTTCAAAGCATTACCCATCGCCTGGGTTAACTTTTCACTACCCCCTTTTATTTTAAATACTTCCGATTGATTTTCAGTCACTTTTTCCACTTTTTCAGGAATATCGAGCAATAAAAACAAATTAACGGCCGATTGAGTAGAGGCATCCATGGTATAATAGGCAGACATCTGATGGTAAAAATAGGATTTGATCCATCCTTTCATTCCTATCAAATCGAGATATTGTGATATAGACAGCACATCCAAATCTGACCAGGCAGAACTGTTCTTGTAGGAAATGTCATCCAGATTTTCCGGAAATCTTTCCAAATCAGCCCTTAATTTTGCTGCAAAAGGCAAAACTTCCTCTATAAGTTCCTCGTGGGAACGTCTTTTATTATCAAAATAAATCATATCATTCAAAGAAGAATCATCTTCTCTTAAATCTGTCAGATCCAATTGAAAATCTTCCACTAATTGCAGCAAATCCTCATGATAGGCATCGATAAATTCCCCTCCCATTTCCGTATTCACGCCATTTTCAAAATAATTATTTAACGTCATCATTCTACCACCAACCCTACTTGAGGCTTCAAAAACAGGAACCACTAATCCATGTCTTTTAAGCGTATATGCTGCGTTTAATCCAGCTATTCCCCCACCAACAATTAAGATATCGGGATTAAAAGTTCGAGGAAATAAAGATTGATTTAAAAGGTAAGCGGATGATAACCATCCCATTTGAGAAATAAATTTTCTTCTTGACACCAGGAGGGAATCATCCCGCTTATTCAAAGCACCTAAAAGAACATTTTGCAAAGATTTTCTAAAATACCGCCTCATAAAGTAAAATTAGGGCATGAAATATTGAAATAAAAATAGGAAGAAAAATGATGAATAACCCTTTAGTAAGCTATAATGACAAGAATTTTGCCCTTTTTTTGTGATTTAACATTTCTGATTTATAGACAAACCTTGGAAATTTTGTTAGCTTCCTATTTTTTTTTATTTTTGATAGGAACTTTTATAACTAAAAACATAGTAAAATGGCAACTTACAAAGTAGAAGAAATAGAGGGGATTGGTCCTGCTCTTGGTGAAAAATTGAGAGCGGCGGGAATCAATACCGTTGACAAATTGCTTGAAAAGGCAGCAACTAAAAAGCAAAGACAATCTCTTGCTGAAGAGACTGGTATCTCTGAAAAGCAAATTCTTAAATTCACTAACATGGCCGATTTATTTCGCCTGAATGGTGTTGGACAAGAATATGCTGAGCTATTGGAAGTAGCTGGCGTTGACACCGTTCCAGAGTTAGCGCAAAGAAATGCCGCCAATTTAACTGCTAAAATGGAAGAGGTGAATGAAGCTAAAAATCTGACAAGAAAAACGCCTTCTGCTACAGAGGTTGAAAAATGGATTGCGCAAGCAAAAGAATTACCCAGGGTCATCGAATATTAAAACCCAAACAGGTACGGAGGGAAATACTTATTCCTTCCATACCTTTTCATACCCGCGCGAAACTCCGCGAAACACTGCGTCTGAACGCCGCGTACACCGCGTCAAAACCTCCTGCTAGAACTCCAACGCTCGCCTCCCTCCGCTCGAAACATTTATCGTCTATAATTACAGATTTACCTATAAAAATCAATACTTTAAATTTATCAAAATGGAAAGCTCAGGTTGGATTTCATTATCCTCTTCTTTTAATACCAAATAGAGATGCGATAAGGAATAACCAACATGTCTTGCTATTGTTTCCATAGGAAGACCTGGATTTCCTCTTTTTAAAGATTTGGCTTTTAATAATTTTATAGTATTGATTATATTACTTGGTAAAACATTGTAGTTTTGTTCTATGTATTTATAGAATATTCTTTTATTCATTCCTGAATAATCTATTAAATCCTCCACTGTAACTGAATGAAGATTATTTAAAATAAAAGTTCCTAAATCTAGAAGAACTTTATCTTTTTCCGAATAATCCAATGAATTGACTGAAGTTGAATCCGCAGGTAACTTAAAAATAGGTTTCCTTTTGTAAACAATAAATATCAAGATAGAAATTACCAATAGCATTAAAATTAATAGTAAACCTTTTACATTGGCAAGAAAAGAAAAATAGTTTATTTTGAGATCTGGAAAATCGAGGGGATCAAAAGAATAAATACCATTAAGACTCCCGAAGTAAAAAATCCCTTCATGATTATAATTGGAACGCTTATTAAATTCTATTTCAGGAAAATAAACTTCTTTCTGTTCATTAAGATTACGAAACCTATAAAGGCCGGAAGTGGTGCTTACCCAATAAAAACCATTATTATCCTTTTGAATAGCATTACACTCTAAAGAAGGTAATTTATCATTTAGAATAATTTTCTCCAACGATTTAAATTTCATATCATATTTAAATAATCCATCACTTGTTAACACCCAAAAAAACAGGCCAATTTTAGTGACCAGATTAGTATTAAAATCAGGAAAAAATTCACATTTCTTAATTTTTTTTCCATCAAATTGATAAGTCCCTTTTCGGGTTGAAATATACATTACATTATCAATAATTGTAATATCGTTTACATCTAAATCCTTTGAGACTTGTGAAAAGGGATTAAGTTGAGCTAAACCTTTTCTGGTTCCTACAAATAATTTATCTTGAAATTTGATTATTTTGGAAATATAATTATCCTTTCCAATATCATAACTATAATCCTTGATACTGTAGCTTTGATCTTTGAGGTTAAGTTTAAGGATACTACTATTTAAAGAAAAATAAACAGAACTATATAATTTGTCATAAAGTATTGCGTCAGCAAAAGGGATATTTGGTAAAATTTGGACTCCATTTTTGAATATTCCATCATAAGTATTTACGTATAAATTTGAGTCTATCCAAGAAATATTGCGGGTAGAAATTCCCTTTAAATTGATTTTAAATTGATTTTTGATACTAACTTCATAAATATTATTTCCAACCCCTAAAAATTGTCTGCCATTTTTTCCTTTTGCGTGATAGATTACATGGGATGACTGTTTAGGCAAAAATGGCAGCCAGATCAAATTTTTTTCTCCATCTCCAACAAAGCCAATCTTCGCATTTAAATAACTTTGTTGATTTGTTAACTTTCCATTCCTAAAAACCAACGTACCCTTTTTATATTCAGGATCAATCAATCTGGATTTTTCACCATCAAACTGAAAGAGACCTACCGATGTTTCAATAAAAATAAGACCGTTTTGGTCATTAGCCATTGATCTTATACTATGTGGGAATATAATAGTTTGAATGACTGAAGTATCTTGTCCCGTTAATCTAAAACAATAAGAAATATAACCTAAAATCAAAAAAAAACAACGTTGGAAGCTATTTGACATACAATATTTTGGCATTTTTCTAAATCTTATTACAAAAATAGATATATAAAATACAAAATTAGATTTTTTAATAAAATTTATACTGTAAACTATAAACTACAGGTAAAGACATTGGTAAACGATGTTGTTTGAACCGTCACACCCAGCAGATTAAAATTTTATTAATTTTTTTTATGGATAAAATTATTTATATTTATAAATTCTTTGCTATTACATAACAAATGAGTCACCTAAGTTAGGCAGCTTTTATCAACTATTTTTTTGCCTAAGACAAAAATCAATATTTTAAATCATATAAAATGGAAAGTTCCTTTGGGAGTTTCTCGTCCTCTTGTTTCAATATTGAATATAGATGAGAGGTAGAATAGCCGGTAAATTTTGTCAAAGATTCCATGGTAATGCCAGGATTTTCTTTCAACAAGGACCTGGCCTTTACTATTTTTATACTATTTATAATTAAACTTGGTAGTGCCTTGTAATTTTCATCGATATATTTATAAAATGCTTTTTTGTTCATTCCTGAATATTCAATGAGTTCATCCACAGTTATTGTGGAAAGATTTTGCAAAATAAAAGTACCTAAATCAAAAAGAAATTTGTCTTTATCTGAATAATCCAATTTTTTATGCACTGATATATTTGATTCTTTAATTTCTTTAAACGTTTGTTTTCTCTTTATAAGCAAATAAATTAAAAGTCCTATGATTACAAATAAAGAAAATCCTATGATATTAAGGTTATCCACAATAAAGCCATTATTAATGATAAGGTCAGGAAAATCGAGCGGATCAAAAGAGAAAACACCATTAACACTACCAAAATAAAAAATTCCATTATGAGCTAAATAGGATCGTTTATTAAATTCTATTTCAGGAAAAAAAACTTCCGTTTTCTCATTTTCGTTTCCAAATCTATAAAGACCTGAAGAAGTACTTACCCAATAATAACCATTATTATCTTTTTGAATGGCATTACATTCTAATGAAGGTAATTCTCTATTGAGAATTTTATTTTCAAGTTTTTTGTTTTCAGTGTTATAAACCCAAAGACCTTTATTTGTCGAAGCCCAAAAATTAATCCCAATTTTAGTTATTCCATTGGTATTTTCATTTGGTAAAAAGGTACATTTTTCGATATTTTTTCCATCAAATTGATAAGACCCTTCATTTGTTGCCATATACAGAACATCCTCTATAATTGAAAGATCATGGATCAAAAATTCTTTTGACAGGAAGGCAAAAGGTTCTAATTGAGCGAGACCTTTTGAAGTACCCAAATAGATTTTATTTTTAAATTTTATGATGCAAGTTATGTAATGTTGTTCCCCAATTTCCTTAAGATAATTTTTAATCTCCGCCTTATTAGAATCCAATGGTAGTCGAATGATATTTTTATCAGAGGTGAAACACATAGCGTTGTTTTGGATATCATGTAACATCCCCTCTCCATTACCAATAGCTGGCAATATTCTATTTTCATTCTTGAATATTCCGCTGTAAGTATTTACGTATAAATCTTTACCAATAATTGAAATGCCCCTGGTTGAGTTTCCTTTCTGAATGATCTTAAATTTATTTTTTATGGTAACCTCATAAATATTGTTATTTCTTGCTATAAATTGTCTTCCATTTTTTCCTTTTGCGTGGTAAATGAAATTTGAGGACGTTAAGGGTAGAAAAGGCAACCAAACCTGGTTTTTTTCACCTATTTCGATAAAATCAACTTTATCTTTTATCGCTTTAAAATTTGACAATTTACCCTCATGAAAAATTAACGCTCCTTCGTTATATGAAGCATTGAATAACCAGTATTTATTTCCATCAAATTTATAAAGACCAACCGCTGATTCAATAAAAATATCACCATTTTGATCATTAGCCATTGATCTGATATTATGAGGAAAAGTCAGTGTTTTAATTACAATGGTATCTTGTCCTTTTAACTTTAAAATAGAAAAAAGTAAGGTAACAGATAGGTATAAATAAAAAACTGAAATCCTCATAATTCTTAAAATTTATACAATTATAAAAATTATGTATTGATTTATTCCTAATATAAAATTATTTCTTTCATTTTTTTTAAGTTTCAACGAGTTATGAGAACTTATTGTGGGCCAAAAATTACCGTTATATAACCGTTAAGAGCTATAAACGCTTCCATTAAAATAAAAAAAGGCTGTCTAAAAGGCCTGGATGCATTAAAATATTAGTAGGAATATGCATAGGCTCTATGTTACTCTGAGTTTATAGGTAAGAATACATCTACAAATAAACATTATGTTTAAAACAAAGACGTACGTTATCATCCGTGAAATCCTATAATCCTTAAAAACTGTGATTCAAAACAGATAAAGTTACAATGCCCACCAAAAAGAACACCCCAACAGACAACGTTATGTGTCTATTGGGGTGTTTATATTTTAGAAACATTTCTTTTCAAAAAAGCTATAAGCTAATTTTCAGAATCCTGGTGCCGAGCGCACTCGATCCTCGCACACAAAATAGTTAAATTGTTAATCCTTGAGGCAGCGGACGGAAGCTCCGAACGACTTAGTGAAGAAGCCCCTTCCCACACCGGTCCAGCCGTTACCCAGGTCGCGGTACCAGGCGGAGTTGGAGATGAGGCTATTCTCGGTAGCACTCCATAAGAAAGCGCCGCCTCTAACACCGCCGAAACTTCCACTGTCAGTACGATAACCACCTGGGAGAGCGGAAAAGCCACTTGTATTAGTTCCGGGGTTACCGGGATCCCATCCTAAACCAACACCCGCAGAAGTGTTTGTTACATTTGATTTCAATACAGCC
>JBMLQR010000369.1:0-11190 GCA_049241465.1 Saprospiraceae bacterium
AAAAACAAAATATGAAAGCAAAATTTATAAATCCATTTACAGACTTTGGATTTAAGAAAATCTTTGGGGAAGAGGCTAGTAAACCCTTATTATTGGATTTCCTGAATTCACTTTTGCCTGAATCGGACAAAATTGTAGATCTGACCTTTAAGAATAATGAACAGTTGGGAGAGACGGACGCAAATCGTAGAGCCGTCTATGACATTTATTGCGAGAACGAAAAGGGGGAAAAATTCATAGTGGAGCTACAAAAGGCAAAACAAAATTATTTCAGAGAAAGAACCCTTTATTATGCTACTTTTCCTATTAGGGAACAAGCGGAAAAAGGATTTTGGGATTTTAATATGAAAGCGGTTTATTGCATAGGTATTTTAGACTTTACCTTTGACAACCAAAAATTAGACCCTGAATCCAACGAATTTAAACATACGATAAAGCTTAAGAATCAAAATGGTAAGACATTTTACGAGAAATTGACATTTATTTATTTTGAGATGCCAAATTTCCATAAGGGGGAAACTGAGTTGGAAACAAGATTGGATAAGTGGCTCTATTTTATAAAACATTTGGAGGATTTCCAGACTATCCCGCTAAGTATCAAAGACGAAGTGTTTAAACAGGCATTTGAGAAGGCAGAACTTGCCAATTTGGGTTCTATAGAAATGGATAACTATGAGAAAAGTCTGAAAATATTCAGAGATTTGAATGGTGCCTTTGACACGGCCTTTGGTGATGGAAAATTGGAGGGGAAATTGGAAGGAAAAATCGAAGGGAAATTGGAAGGGAAAATTGAAATAGCAAAATCACTAAAAGATATGGGCGTCTTAACAGCGACTATTATTGCTTCAACAGGTTTGACGAAGGAAGAAATTGAGAAGCTTTAGAAATATGTTTTTTTTTGATAGCTTGCAAATTACCCCAATTTTTAGGTATTAATTGAATGGTCAAAATAGGCTACTATTTTTTGCTTATACTGCTCGCTGAAATCTGATTTTATAATCATGGCGTGCTTTGCCACCGGAGCAGTCCATAGTTCAGATAAAACGGGACAATTTTCATGAAATCTTTTACCCATTTCGGTTGTTGACCAAGTATCTGTATCAGAATAAATAAATAAAATAGATTTTAACCTTTTAGCTTCTTTAATCCTTTCAACCATATTTATTTTGGTTTTATATTTTGGCATAAATACATTGAATAGTTTCAATGCCTTGTAGGCAAATGGAAAATGAATCCAGAATTCATCTAAGGTTGTAGGTGCACTTTCTATGATTGCAAAGTCATAACAATGCAAATCATCCGCAAACGATATAGTGGCATATTGTCCTCCCAAAGAGATTCCATGATATCCAATTTGTAGGTTTGGAAATAATTCCTTCGCTTTCTTACTGATTGAAACTATATCTTCATAAAAGGAAAAATTACCCATGCTGCTTTCTCCAAACCCGTTAATATCAAAAATTACGACGTTATAACCATTCCTTAATAATAGGTCGGTATAACCATTCTTCAAGAAGTAACCCTTAGCTTCTTTTCCCATGGGATGCCCTAAAACTATGGTCGCTTTAGGGTTATCTGTTATGGCGTATAATCCAGATAATATAGCACCAGATTTACTTAGTACTGAAATTTCTGTCCAATTCTTTTTCTCATCTTCAGTCAATGGATTTCTCCAATTGACCATAAATTGCCCGAAAAAAGGTTTTTTCAAAAGTTTGTATATAATCATTTTTAGTAAACAGTTTTAGTACAGAAAAAAGTTTCATTTATTCCTTTTTACAAAGACATCTAATTCCTTAAATTCAAATCTGCCGCTACTTTTGTAGCCCTCCACAACGAAAGAAACCTCATGTAATTTCCCCATGTTCAAGCCGAGAGATTCCCATTTGTTAAAATGATCTGAAATATGTATGCTACCCTTATTACGTTTTTCTCTTCTGATACTAAAATATTGTTCAAATGTTGTGATCCCAACAATAGAGGGTTTCTCAACCCTGGTTTTTGTATAAATATCATAGATGCTACCATTTATATCAAAAGAACCTTTAAAAGTAGCATCTGGTGACATGTAGGAAACCCAGTTTCTCCAATCTTCAATAATATAATATTCAATTAAAGGCTCCACTGTCCAGCCATAGACGGACAAATAAGAATTGCCATTTTTGCCTTCAGAAGGATTATAATCACAATCGTAAGTAGCGTAAAAGTCACCAATTTCCTGATGCTCCTTTTTTTTGTCAAATAACAACCCACGACGAGCAAGATAATTCTCTATGTCACTCCATTCTCCGCTGAACAAAGCGCCGTCGGAAATAGTCATACAAGCATGACCCTTAGCATATTGGTTCCATAATTCATAGCGGAAACCGTCTTTCAAGCCAACAATCTGATCTTTATTGTTTTCAATACAGACTTTTTGAGCATTTAAACTATTTTCATTAAAGAATAAAATAAGGAGTAGTCCAAACACTAAGTTTTTCTCTTTTAAAATATTTGTTTTTCTCATGACATAATCTATATTTTTGGCTTAACAGCCCCACTTATTCCCTTATTTTGACTTAAAGGTTTGCATATATTTCACCAAATCTAATACCTCAGATTCATCCAAAGGGTCAAATAAACCAATAGGCATCAACGAAGTAGGTTGTACTTCCCGCGATTGAATATCAGATTTATTAATTATTGCCGCTTCCTGTCCCACCATGCGCATAGTGAGTTGGCGCTCATTTTCACCCACAACATTCCCTGAATAAGTGCGTCCATCGCGCGTTGTCACGACAACCAATTTATAATCATCTTGTATTTCACCACTTGGATTTAATACATTAAACAAGAGATAATCGAGATTTCCCCGATTTGATCCTGTCAAATCAGGACCAATGTCACCACCTTTGCCATACATTTTATGACAACTGCCGCAAGCCACCTGAAAAAGCACTTCCCCCCTTTTCGCATTAGCTGTTGCCAGGGCATTAGCAGTTATCATTTTCTGGTATTTGGAATAAGCTTTAGCGAGGGAAGGTTCTTGCTCAATGGGTCCCCAAACTTCAATAAAACCGCTACCAACTACGCGCAATAACTGCCTGGAAGTATAAGCGGGTATGTCCTTTTTGGGCACTTTTTGCTCCTTTAAAGCTTGCGTCAAAAGCCAGCCATATCTAGGCCTGGAGGAAAGAGTTAGTATAGCTTGCTGCTTTTCTGCCTCACTAAAATCTTTGTATTTTGACAAAAGTAATTTTCCAAGTATTTCAACATCGTAATTTGCGATAGCCTGAATAACCTCCATTCTTAAAGCAGGTTCATTGATTAAATTTGGTATCTCATCCAGTAAAGCATCTCCTTTTCGAACTGAAATGTCCCGTATAGCTTGAATACGGGTAACATTTGTCGCATTTTTATTTTTAAGCGTTACCATAGATTTTTCAAGTACTTCCGTGTCACCGAACCTTTGCGCAATCTGATTGGCTAATTGTTCCGTTTTTCCTTTATTGCGTTTCAATTTCGCATAAATAGCTGGCCAGTTTTTGGGTGCTTTCAAATCAAAACGACCCTCCAGACCATCCCGCATTCCTTCCAAAATAAGGATTTGATTTTTAGACTTTTTACTGAGGGTAGCAAGCACCAATTCAGGCATATTGGCATCTATCAGTCGTCGTGAAATGTATTGTGAAATCAAAGGAATATTTGCATTATTAGCCAGGGTAATCGCTTTGTCAGGATTATTTTTCACCAATGGTTCCAAGCCAAACCAAAGCATTTTAGGTAGGTTATGATCTGTTGCGTCTTCGCTGTGCAAAGCCAGTTGTTCTGCCAGATTCCAGGCAGCTTCTTTGTTGATTCGTTGCATTGCAGAGGCCAGATATAAGCGCACAACAGGTGAAGGATCTTCTTTTGCCAAGCGAATAAAGGCTAAAATAGCTTCATTAGAGGGTTTTTTGTCTTCACAGAGAAATTGAATGGCCCAGGCACGTATATGTGCATCTTTATCGGACAATGCTGCGAGGAGATCATTTGAAGTAAATTGATTGGTAATATGCAAGGTCCACATCGCCCGAAGCCTGTAATCTGCATTGGCATTTTGCTTGTAAATGGCCTGTAAAGCATCTACGGCATTTTTATCTACTTTGCCTTTATGCGCTCTATGTTGCAGGATTACTCTGGCGCGTCTTGCATGCCAATCACTCGGACTTTTTTGTAATTCCACCAATTGTTTATCCGTAAAAGTATTTAAATCGGCAAATCTGTTTTCAAAATTTTGTGCCAATGATTTATCAGGCATTATTCTAAAAATACGGCCTGTTTCACCATTCAATACCTCCTTTCCACAAATATCAGCGTCGTGCCAGTCTAATACATAAAGTCCGCCGTCAGGACCAACTTCCATGCTAAAACCTACCCATTGTGCATTATTCGCCAGAAGCAATTCATCGCTATGTTTGGCGACAAAACCAGAGCCCTTTGGCTGTAAAATATCAGATAGGACGGCATGTTCGTGGATATTTGCCATAAAAATACGGCCTTTGTGTTCTGCGGGAAATGCGTCCGATTGATACACCCTGGCACCTCCATGTGCAGACCGATGGCTATGGTCGGCTATGGTTCGAATATCACTATAAAAATAAGGATTAAAATGTTGCCCTCCCTGCCTGTGATAAATACCGCCCGGAATCACGTGCCACATATGGGGAATGACGCAAGCACTGATAAATAATTGTCCTTTGGCATCAAAATCAATGCCCCAGGGATTACTAAAACCATGAGCCACCACTTCAAATTTATCTTTTAAGGGATGATACCGCCATACACCTCCGTTTATATCCACGCCATCCCCATCTAAAATATCTTCTGGGAAAGGGTCTTTATGTCTGTAAAGCCGTCCTTTTCCTTCGGGTTTGCGCACTTTTGAAGGGGTTGCAAAACCTTGACAGCCGTACAACCAGCCATCGGGTCCCCAATGCAGGCTGTTTAACGTTTCATGTCTGTCGCGAATACCCCAACCAGTCAGACGGACTTCAATATCCTTTTCGTCCGCTTTATCATCGTGGTTTTTATCGGGTACAAATAGTAAATTAGGCGGTGCGCCCAAATACAAACCATCAAAACCAACGGCCATAGCAGCGGGGAAAGCGATACCTTCTAAAAACACTTTTTTAGTATCCGCTATACCATCGTGATTGGTATCTTCAATGATTAAAATACGGCTATTTCCTGCGTTTGAAAAACCGTGACCCCGCGATTCATAATCACGGTTTTCTGCAATCCACAGGCGCCCTTTATCGTCCCAACAGAAGGCCATAGGTTGGGTAATCATGGGTTCAGCAGCCCAGACATTGACTTTAAATCCTTCTTTCATGGTCATATTTGCCACGGCCTCTTCGGGGCTTAAAAATTTAGCATCTCTGCCCTCTTGTTGAGCAATGCCCCAAAGAGAGGCGGTATTGTACATGCCTTTATCTCCTGAAAAATCTCCCCAAAGATTATCCATTTCCATATTATTCAGGGTACCCGAATAGGCGACAACCTGATGCTGAAAAGTAGCCATCTGACCCTTTTTAATATGCCAATCTCCTTGTTTTGCCTTCACAGGCCCAATACCCATTTGACCATCTACCCGCCAGGTAGTTGGAAATCCATCATTATCGGGATGATCAAAAAGGGCAATATGCCCCCAATCGTTTAAGCCATCAATGGCCATACCGACATCAACCCACTGAGCTCGTTGAGCATCTGCTTTTTGGTTTATTTGACGGGCAGTATTCACGGCTTCTCCCTGAACACCTGCTTTCCACGGCATTCTTAAAAACAAACCACCATAATCAAATTCATTTATGGTAATATCTTCAATAGCTTCACCTTCCCATTCTAATGATAATACATGTTTATTGTCTTTATGAGAAAATGTCCAGGTCTGCGTTTCCTTTAAAATGGGCTTTTTATTCCCATCTAACAGATTGTAAACGGTTTGCCATTGCAAATTATCACCACTGGATTTAAGGATAGTCGCCTCTACTTTTTGCCAATATTCGCCTGTAGGATTATGAAAAAAGTCCCGACCTATTTGCGCTTGTATATCAGCGGGTATATCTTTTCGATAAAACCATTTATTTAAGCTATCCTTTTCTAAACCTGACCCATTTACTCGAGTAAAGCCCCAAAACAAACCGGTCTGGTGTTTATGGTGCTCTGGACTATACTGCGTCAAAGAAACGGTGGTGTTCGGAGCTAAAATAGGATGAATATAAGGTCTGAAATCAGCCTTTGCGTTTTGCACCACCACGGGTTTTAAAACACCCGATTGCCAAACTTCAATCTGATCACCATTTTGTTTTAAGGTAAATTTTAATGGAACAGGATCGAGTTTCTTAGAAGATTGGCCAGATAAAAAATAAAGGACACAAAAAAGTACGAAGAAAAGTCGGTGCAAGGGTAAGGAAATTTTCATTTTGTATAGATTTTTCATAGTTGGGCTATTTTATTGCGACGCCAACTGGGCGAGCTTCTTTTTTAAGGGTTTGATCAAATGCTTCCAGTGCTTGTCTTAGCTCGTTGGTAATTTCAGGGTAATCAATGATGACATTTGTGCTTTCTGAAATATCCCTTTCTAAATGGTAAAGGGCTTCTGATTGCTGAAAAGCCTCCGCTTTTCCATTTTTACCATCTTTACCAGCGATTGAAACGGCCTTATATTTAATAGGAATCATATATTTCCAATGTCCTTTGCGGACAGCTGATAATTTTTCATCAGAGAAATAATAAAAATATCGGGTATCCAGCGTCTTATTCATTTTTTTACCTTTAAGCGAAGGCAAAACATTGATTCCGTCTATCTTTTTTGTGGGCAAAGGCGTTCCGGTTATTTGACAAAGGGTAGGGACAATATCCATGCTGGTTATTAAATCATGATTTACCTTCCCTTTTGGGATCACCTTCGGTAAAGACATGATGCAGGGAACCTTGAAGCCACCCTCAAAAACATCAAATTTACCACCTCTCAGTTTGCCGGCACTACCACCATGATTTCCGTAGGAAAGCCAGGGTCCGTTATCAGAAGTGAAAATAATCAGCGTGTTATTCAAGACCCCTTTTTTCTCCAACGCCTTCATTATTTCGCCAACAGACCAGTCCACCTCTTCTATGACATCTCCATATAAACCCCCTTTAGATTTACCCAAAAAGTCTTTTGAAGCAAAAATGGGAATATGCGGCATGGTATGGGCTAAATAAAGGAAAAAGGGTGATTTTCCCGCCTGTTGATTGATGAAATCGACAGAATATTCGGTATAGCGTTTGGTCAAAGTGGTTTGGTCGGCAGGAAATTCGACCACCTCATTATTTTTCATAAGAGGCGTCTGATGATTTTTATTATCCATTTTCACAGCGTCAAAGTGTTGAATCATTTCTCTGGTCACGCCATTACGCAACAGGATATTTTCCGCTAAAACCATATCAGGGGCAATAGTCATATCATTGCTGTATGGTACCCCAAAATATTGATCAAAACCATGTTGGGTTGGTAAAAACATTTTTTTATCCCCTAAATGCCATTTACCAGCCATCGAT
Source organism: Saprospiraceae bacterium (assembly GCA_049241465.1). Lineage (GTDB taxonomy): Bacteria > Bacteroidota > Bacteroidia > Chitinophagales > Saprospiraceae > BJGN01. Next base: position 7,561 of record JBMLQR010000369.1, read on the forward strand.
GTAGCATATCCGTTTCCCTGAAGTAGCTCGGCAATCGTTTGTTCATCAGGATGTAATCCGGTATTTCCCGGATTGTTTTTTCCTTCGGGAAATAGCACTTTTGGCAAACCAAGACGGTGAGGGTAACAGCCAGTCAACAATGCGGTACGGGATGGGGTGCAAACGGAGGCAGCTACATGAAAATCGGTAAATTTCATGCCATTCGCTGCCAGTTTGTCAATATTTGGCGTGGAAATGGTTTCCGATCCATAACAGCTCAAATCGGTATAACCCATATCGTCCATGAAAATGAGTACGATATTAGGCTGTCGATTTACTATTTGCTTTTTCGTTTGAAAAGAAGCAAAAACGAAAACGATAAGCATCGGTAATAATAAATGTTTTATTGATTTTAGGTGCATTTTGAAATATTATTGGCTGTATTCACGGCTAGAATACAACGTAGGGTTAAATCAATGTTTGATTTCTATAAAAATAAGAATTTTCCCTTCAATATTTTAAAAATGATCTGAGCATATTCAACCATTAAATTTTTATTAATGCAATTGACCATGCGGTTTAATTTAAGAAAGGATGAAGATTTTAGAATTTTTTTTTGACTAACACTACCAAGTCTGATTATATATTTGTACTCCTTAATAATTATCACATTTAACAGTTATTTGTTCCCAACAACCATGAGCTGTTTTTTTTATAACATCCAGAGGGATTTGTTCATTAGGTGACAAGGGGCGGTCTGGAGGCACATATTGAAGATAAGTTTCCGTGGAACGACAATAACGATGCATATCCACGTAGAAATTTGGATGTAAATCTTCACCATCTGAAGTATATCTTATGGCACAGTCTCTTACGCCATAGGTATTTGTAACCCTATCATTCCCATGATGTTGAATACCTATACTATGTCCAATTTCATGTATTACCGTGGTTGTGAGCAGTTTTTCGGAAACGAACTGCCTATAATTTGGTGAAACACTTTTCAAACATAAGTAGTCTATAAGTGGTTTATTTATGGCTACCACATAATGACATTTAAGGGGTTGATCGAAATTTAGTGGTATAGCACAGAGCATTTTGGAAAACATAGGTGATTCCATTATATCGAAAATTTGCCCAAATATTTTCCTAATATTCTTCAAACTACTGTTCTCATCCTGCTGGTTTTGAAAATCCTTTAGGTTGGGCGCGCCAGCCCTTGCAATGCCAAGATTAAATTCCTCACTTCCCTCGATTCCCTGAATGGCTAAATGCATACCATATTGTTTTGCATAAAAGTATTCCCCTGGCGTATTGAAATTAATCCATCGATGCTCCGGATGCATTGGAGATGCGCGGTTAAAATTAAATTGGTTCTCCAAAATATAATGCCAATTCAATTGTGCAGGATTGAATTTTGAATAATGATTTTTAAAAAGTTGATCCTGATCATATATAAAAACATCCTTATGATTTGGATCTGTGCGAATGTGTCCTTTTTCCCAAACTGTATTTTGGGGATTAAATTGACTATTATTAATCACATAAAATCCCCTATATTCCTCAAAAAGGGTATATCCATCCCCATTTCGGCGCTGGTTTAATGGATAAGGATCTTCGTCCCAAGTTGCTATTACGTTTGAAACACCTGTTTTATTCTCCCAGGCATCTGAAATCATATTGAAATTATCATCTTTAGGGATACGTACTACATTTCTATTATCAGCTTTAAATTTGGCAATTAATGTTTTTCCTCCTTCAAGATGCAAATAAACCTCTGCCTCTAAGTTGGTAAATGCCGCATAATCCATGCTTGTTAATGTAATCTTTGCATCCCCTTTTTGTCTTAGAGTTTTAGCTATATCTGCTTTCAGATATTCAAAATCTGACGCATCATTCATTTCAGAAAGAAAGAGGAAATCAGGTTCTGTATTTGGTGCATTCTTTAAAATTGGAAAATTATTGCAAATTCCCCTATATCTGCTAGTATTACTTAGCTGAAAATAAGTTTGGTATTGGTCAGAGGGTATTTGCTTCTTAGTTTTTGTTTCATAAACGGTAACTTTAAATGCTATGGAATTTCCTCTGTCGCTGGTGTTGGAATAAATGCCCGGAACGATTACATTTTGTGAATTGTCAAGAATTCTACCCTGGGGAATAAATTGATCATAGGAAGCCAATTCATTATTAACAGGCTCAATAAAGGCTTCATATTTTTCCTCCTCGGGGGAAGTATAGGGTTTTAAGGTAATTTTAATATTTTGCCTGAGAATTATGTTTACCTGACCAGATCTTTCCTTTTCATCAACAAAAAATTCATTATACGGTACAGAGAAGTTTTTGGTTCCTGAAATGGTTTGTATAAGGAAACCATTTTGATTAGCAAGTTTACTGACACTCGATTTCCAGGTAATATCACCAGAAAGAAGATTCATTCCTTCCAAAAGTTTAAAACTTTCAGCATCAAGTCCATCCAGATTCGAACTTTGCTCACGATCACTAAAGGAATTTTGCATTAATTTTATGGCAAACTCCTCATGATTACTTTTCATGACGAGCTCATCTAAAGGAAATCGATTTGTTTTTATCCCTTCCCAATCTGTAATCGAAATTACAGACTCTCCCTTAGCTGAAACATCATCCATTTTGGTTAATACTGAGACACCTCCTTCAACAAACCCTTCATTTATCCAAATTTTCAATCCAAAACCAGGATTTTCATTTAAAACCCGGGCAGAACTCTGTGATATATTAGTTGATTCTGAAAAACTCTTATAATCCTTTCGTAAATCTTCAGTTGAATCATAAACTTTGGCATTCATGAAACTGCTACCAGTGACCGTCCATGTTCCCTCTTTTATGTTACTGATAATATCATCAGGAAATCGGTCTTCGAGCGTACCAGACTTAATTAACAACACATCATTTTCTGTTGTTGCAGCCCATTTTGGGCAAAAAAAGGAATAATTGCCTTGAAAAACTTGATTTTGGTAACCCTTATTCTGATAATCAGGATTTACTTCCTTGTAATTCCAATCCCAGGTAAGATGACAGTTTCCTTCCACTTCGACACGCCAAAAGCTAATTTTCGACTGAGTGTAAGCAGTGTCTAAATTAGCTAATACAAGAACAAAAAACAGGATTATTCTCATTTTACACTATCTTTAGTATTTTATACTTGAAAATACCAAATTAAATGAAATTTGGTTAAATTATTTTCAGCTTAATGGATTATTCAAAAAACGGTACTGTTAACTAAATCTTTTTTTTGAAGTGAAAATATTTCATTACTTGCTCCTCTTATTTCTTTGTTTATACTTAAATGATTACCTATTTTTTCACTAATTGTGAAAAAGAATTTTCCTCTTTGCCGCACCAAAACACCTATCTAACTTGTTTTGTCCTAATTCTGTTTATTTCCATACATCCCTTATAATTCGGCCCTTTCCCACGCTGAAATACCCTTCTTTGATGCCGAAAAGACAACTCCCACGCCTATTATAGGTTTGTTGCGAAGTCGCAAACTATCGGCATAGTTCCTATCCCTTATACACTGAATGGCTTCTTCGGCTGTTCCCTCTATTTTAAACTCAAAGAGAAATATGCGGTCATTGGTGATAATCACCGTATCCATTCGCCCAGCTGGAGTGT
>JBMLQR010000370.1:0-10596 GCA_049241465.1 Saprospiraceae bacterium
AACGAAGTGTTTGCCTAAAGACAAACAAAAGGAATTTTTGGGAATATGATTTATTCCATTGAATTAACTTTTGATGCAGAATAAGCTAAAAAGATATAAGAAATCAGGTGATAAATGCATATTCCGGGTGAAAGTGAGCCGTTAAAACGTAGGATACTCAGATTTTGTACAAGAATTTTTTTATAGTATTTCAGAGCAAATGACCATTCACAAAATTAAAATCTGTAGTACACAAACAGAAACACTGATACCTCAAATGCCCTGTATTCCCAGCACATTCAATATTTAGCAGACAGACACGAAAGTAAAAGTAATGAAAATTCGTTTTGTGTTGAACCCATATTCATTTGTATTTCTGCTTTCAGGAGAGCAAAATTATTTTGTTATTTTGGAAACATTGCACACAGAAGAAGCTACATACATTTGGAACATTTTAAAACAAACCGTAAACAGACAAATAGATGGCATACTTAGTTTTAGCATATCCAGAACTGACAAGTGAAAATTTTGACAGAATTCAAAGTTATCGAAAGGACAATGACGACCTATTTTTCAACATAGTCAATCCTCATTTCACAATTGTTTTTCCTGTGTTTGACATTTCAGAAGAAGAATTTACTGGAGAAGTAAAAAATAAATCTGCAAATTCAGTAAAATTTGACTTTGTTATTCGGTGTGCTACAATTAATAAAGATGCTTTTAAAATAAAAATGATAACAAAATGGAACAGCGATTAACATTTATGACTTTAGGAGTAAAAGATTTAAATTCCTCCATTGATTTTTATGAAAATAAATTTGGATGGAAACGTTCTGAATTGAGTAATAATGAACTCATAATTTACCAGTTAAACGGGATATATTTAGCATTATACTCAAGAAACGAATTAGCAAAAGATGCCACCGTTGATTCAGTCGGGAATGGATTCAATGGATTTACTTTTTCATATAATGAAAGGAGTGAGAAGGAAGTTGACGATTTGATTAAGGGATTGAGAGATAAAGGAGTCAAGATTATTAAAGAACCACAAAAAGTATTTTGGGGTGGATATAGTAGTTATATTGCGGACCCAGATGAAAATCTTTGGGAAATTGCCTATAACCCATATTTGAAGAATGACTAAACCAATTGCCAGCGGCTAACATGCGGTCATAAAAAATTGGGCTTATGTGGCATACCAAATGCATCACTCGCTGGCAAGTTTCTTATCGGTGGATAAGTTCGCAGCCCCGAAATCCCCAACGTTTCATACCGCAAACCGTCAGCGGTCATTCTAAAAGAAAAAAAATGGTAATACAAATGATGTTCAATTTTCTTAAAACATTACTTTTCATTTTTCCAATGACAACAATTGCACAAACATTTCCATCTATTGCAGATAAATATATTGATATTGAAAATCTTAAGATAGCATACAAGGATGAAGGATCTGGACAAGTTCTGCTTTGTTTACATGCAGTCGGACATAGTTCAAAAGACTTTTCTACTTTGTATCAGTTGGATTCTAATAAGTATAGGATAATAAGTTTGGACTTTCCTGGGCATGGTGATTCGGACCAATCAACAGAAAATATATCTGCAACTTATTTTTCAAGTATTGTCCTAAAGGTTATTGACAGTTTGAAATTAAAAGATTTAATTATTATTGGTAACTCAATTGGTGGAGCAACAGCCATAAGAATTGCTTCTAATAACCCTAACATTAGAAATTTAGTATTAGCTAATCCAGCTGGGCTTGATAAAAAAGGATGGCTTGCACCACTGTTTTTAAATTATATGATACACTTCTTTCAAAATGGGGTAGATAAGAAGGCAAATTTTCAAGATAAGTTTTCAAATTACTACAAAAAAGTATTGACAAGCGATACTGCTTTAGATAGAAAAAATGAAATTGTCCGAGATGCTTATAGGATAGCCCCAATTTTAGTGCAGGGATGGACAAGCTTTAAGAAAGATGAAGAAGATCTACGTTCACTAATAGAAACAGTAAATTGCCCTGTATTATTTACCTGGGGAATGAATGACAAGTTCGTTCAGTTTAATAGAAATAAAAAAGCAATAGAAAAATTTAAAAATTACAAACTCATAAAATACAAAATCGGTCATACGCCATACATTGAATGTCCTGATTTGTTTTTAAAAGATTTTCAAGAATATTTGACTAATTATAACGAAAATAAAAAGGAATAAAACTCTAACTTGGGTTTGTCAAAAGTGGCGGCTCAGTGCCCCGCAGACACTTTTGCGTTTAATCAAAGTTTGGTTCACCGCATCAACATTTGTTGTAAAGATCGACACCTTCACAAGTCAACAAACCATTGTTTGGAAAATCAACATTAAAAGAAAATCCCTCACTAATCAATGAACTAGAGCGCCCCATGAATCTTTTGACTCAAACAGATAAAACAAACTGATAAGGTGTAATTCTTAACGAAGATGATTCAACCAAACTAATAAGTAATCTAAAAGAAAAAGCAATAGCATTAAAGGGAGAGGAGGATTATTTGCTTGCGCCGCTAAATATTGAAACGATTATTGTCGGAGGTGGTTAGTTTTCTTCTGGACAGTAGTACGCAACAAAGGAATATGTGTTTGTTTGCTGGTGTTAAGGCTCTCCAAATAATTTCATAATTAAACTTTAGCTGGCTTGGCGTTAAAATCTTTTTTCTAGGCTTATAGCCCATTGCCAGTAATTGCAATTGCAATTTTTCATGTTGCCGCACCCAACGTCCTAATTGAGTGCTGGCACTTTGTTTATTACTATTTGGGAAGTAGAGTAAAACACTGCTTTACCTTAGACGAAATGAAGGGAAGGTATTGGTCGTGAATGAATGGATTTTATAAAGTCTTGGTTTGTTGATTCCAATAATAAAACTGGTTGTCGTTTTCTGGTTGTAGATTTATACAACAAAGAACATCCAATACAATATTATATGAAGAATGGCTTCAAATTTATTTTTGATAACTGAAGGCATCATTGCCGACTTTAAATGTATCGCAAGCGGATACAGGCAATATTTTTGGAACGGCTTATAATCCCGGTTGCCATTCAATCAAATACTTGCGAATGGAAAACCGAATAAAAGCAAACATTGTTTTCAGACTAATCTAACCCTTTTCTCAATCCTCCACTTCCGCTGCTTCCAACATGAAATAATGCAATTCGGTATTTTTCATGAAGGGTTTCATTTTATCACTACCCGGGCCAAACATAGCTAATTCTACATAATCTGAAGAATGATCCATACTTATCCAGCTAACACTGGTCCTCGATTTTTGTATTTCAGCTAAGGTGCGGAAGGGCAAATTGGCATAATTATAAATACCATCCTCTCCTTTTGTCAACTTCAGATAATAATTCTGTAGTGTTTTAGCCTCCTCGTCTGTTAAATTAATATTAGAAGCAAAATTCACTCGTTCTTTTATTTGCGCCAGGGTTGATTCTGGCGTAAAGCCACGAAGAATCCAGTCATTGGAATGTTTGTAGGTGTGAAGGGAATCAAAATTGGCATTCACATTACTTCCCGCTACAAGTCCCGGATTAGCATTTCCATGATCGGTAGTAATTATAACCAGCGTATTTCCATCAGCTTCCGCAAAGTCAATGACTGTTTTAACTGCCTCATCAAAAGCAATCTGGTCATAAATGAGACCGGCGGCACAGTTGGCATGGGCTGCCCAATCGATTTTACCACCTTCAACCTGAAGAACGAAGCCATTTTTAGCCTTCTTCATTTTATTGATGGCCACCATAGTCATTTCAGCCAACGACGGAATCTGGTCAGAAACTTCCTTGCTATTATCTCTGTCAACGGTATAGGGAAGACCATCTTTATAGAACACCCCAAGAATGGGTTTTTCGTTATTTAGGGCCATCATTTCAGATCGGTTATTAGCGACCTGAAAGCCATTAGCGCGATATTCGGCATAAAGATCCCTTTTATCTTCCCGCGTATCTCTGGAAAAATATTCATGGCCACCGCCCATCATCACATCAAATTTCAGCGACATATAATTTACGGCAATCTCAGGTTGAGCATTTCTGCTTTTGCTGTTTACACAAAACCCGGAAGGCGTTGCATGGGTAATAGGAACGGTTGTCACACAGCCTGTCATTTTACCCGCTGCCTTAAATTTTTGCCAGATAGGCATATTTTCCTCGCCGTTTGGTCCTATGTTTAAGGAACCATTATTCACTCGTTTGCCTCCACCCCAGGAAGAGCTTGCGGCAGCGGAATCCGTAGTAAGTGAATTGGCGGAAGCCATATCCATGAGTCCACGGCTAACCTTATTTTCCCTGTACAAATTAAGCCAATTTGAACCTTTTCCCATTTTGCGTTGAAGCAGCATATCGGCCATATTCAACGTTCCCGTACTCATGCCATCACTCACCATCATGATGATATTTTTAGCCTTTCCCTTTGAACCGGGAAATAAAAGCTTACTATTTTCACCCTGACCATTTGCCTGGCTCAGAAATAAACTGCCTAATGCGGCGAGGGAAGAATTGCGAAAAAATTGCCTGCGTTTCATCATGATTAATTTGTTGGCGCTAAAGTAGCTAAAAATTAAGAAGTAAAATCAGCCTTTAAGTAAAGGTTTTGTTAAATATTTACTTGTTTGCCCGTTTCCACTGACTTATAAATGGCTTCTACGATAATGGTGTCCCTAAGTCCTTCCTCACCGGGAACCAACAGATTTGATTTGGACATAATGGCTGCACAATCCTCGTCCATTTGTTTTGCCTGCTGATTTGGCACAGAAAATTTTATCTGGGTGCCATCAGACAGGCTGCCCATATTTCCATTATAAGAGGAATGCGGTTCCATTTTCAACCAACCTTTTTCGTAATTGACGTGAAGATGATTCATATTCACCCCATAACTGGACATACACGAAGCCCTTGCCCCACTCGGAAATTCCAGAAAAAACTGAATGGTTTCCTCCACCTCGGTATATATTTCAGGACGGGTAGTTGAAGCCTGTGCTAATACATTGATGGGTTCTTCGCCAGTAGCTAATCTGGCCCCTTGAAGAGCATAAACACCCATATCACCCATGACACCGCCACCCATGGCCTTTTTCTGTTTCCAATGGGTAGAACGGCCATCAAAATAACCGGCAGCACTGGTCAGTAATTTCACTTTCCCAAACTTTTTCTCTTTGGCAACTTGCATATAAGCCTGGATATTAGGGTCATGCTGACACCTGTAACCTATGGAGAGTTTAACTTTATTCTGAGAAGCGGCACGAATCATTTCCATACAATCTGCTACTGAGGGCGCCATAGGTTTTTCACAAAACACTTGTTTTCCTGCATTGGCAGCACGAACTGAAAATTCCTTGTGCATGGAAGGAGGTAAAACAACATAAACTATATCTATGTCCGGATTATTGGCTATCTCATCAAAATTCTGATAGTTATAGATGTTTTTTTCAGGTATATTATATTTTAGTTTCCAGCTTTCAGCTTTTGATGGCGTTCCGGTTACAATGCCAGCGAGGTAGCATTTTTCAGTTAATTGAAGGGCGGGAGCCAGTAAATCGGTGCTGTAATACCCCAAACCAACTAAAGCGACACCCAATTTCTGTTTTTCAGGCCTTGTCGCACCCAATAGAGGGAGAGATGAAAAAAAGGCAGAGGCACCGACAGCGGAGGAAGCAAGGAGAAAATCTCTTCTTTTCATAATTCAGGGATTATTAGGTAAAACGTACTAAAAATGGCGTTGATTTAGCTAAAATAACATTTAATCTCCTCTTTTTTTAAAATAAAATGTAAATCATCACTATGACACAATTATTTCTAAACATTTACCGACCTCTATTTGTATTCTTTATAAAATATAAATATCATGAAAATGACCTATCTTATTGTGCTTGCATTACTCGTATTTTCTGGATTGTATGCTAAAAATTATCTTAAGATGGGAACAAAAACGGAGGAACAGCCCTACAAAGTGGTGCTAAAAAAGGATAAATTTGAAATCAGATATTATCCGGCAGCTATTTTTGCTCAGGTAAAATCACCGGCAAAAGGGTACAGAAATGAATCCGGAAATCAATTCAGGAAATTAGCCGGATTTATTTTTGGTGGTAATTCTGAATCTAAACAGATTGCCATGACCGCGCCAGTTCACATGGAGAAGTCAGAGGAGGGAAGTGTCATGCATTTTGTGATGCCGGAATCTTTTACTATGGAAAATCTTCCCAAGCCTTTAGACCCTAATGTGAAAATCTCAAAATCGGTACCAGGTTACTATGCTGCCTACTCTTTTGGTGGGTTTGCAGGTGAAGAAAAAATATTAAATGCGGAAGCAGAATTAAAAGCTTTATTGCAAAAGGAAAAAATTGCAACCAAAGGGAATTTCAAGTATTTAGGTTATAATGCACCTTATGAGGTACTTAATAGAAGAAATGAAATGATTGTGGCCGTCGATTATTCGCCGGAAATTAAGTAAAGACTTAAAAAACAAAGTAGCGCAAAGGGTGGTGAAGGTCCTTTTCAAGGGCTTCCATCTCAGGGGTGAAGCGCTTGCTTTTGTCTTCCTTAATGATAGATATTTGTTCTTTTGCCAATCTGCCGTTGCCTAGACCTACGTTGCTTAGTATATGTAGCCAATTTGAATAATATTGCAGCCTTTTATCACGCAAACTGAGCAAACTCTTCGCCAAATCTCTCGAATAAGTATATTTGCCCTGTTCGAAATAGATGAAGGTGGATAATAATCGGGCCTTGCCAAAAATGGGATCAAGGGGAAAAATGCTGTCTAAATGCAAAAGAGCCTGATCCCATTTTTTGACGCTGGCAAGATCCGCTGCTTTGGAGAGATGCAAATTACTTGCATTTCCCCAGGCATCAATCTTATAATCGGGTCGAATATAATGTTTTTTTATAAGTGTTTCATTACCATAGTAGTAGGTTGCATATCTACTCAGAGCCAAAAAGGCCAGAAGGCCGGTCATAGCCGCAACAACAGTCCAGTTTGGTTTTTTAGATGGCATCGGTAATAAAACTAAGGATTAATAAGACTTGGCAAATAAAACACGTTTATTGGATGGTTTACCCGAGTAAACGCAAATTCCTGCCTCCTCTTCCTGATCAAAAGGAATACAGCGAATAGTCGCTTTAGTAATTTCCTTGATGGCTATTTCTGTTTCACTGGTACCATCCCAATGGGCTGAAATAAATCCAGGAATATCTGAATCAACCAAAGCTTTAAAATCATCAAAGGTATCTACTTTAGTTGTTTTTTGACTTCTAAATGATTTTGCTCTCTGGAAGAGATTTTCTTGAATGTCAAGTAGTAATTGAGCCACGGTTTCTTCAATACCATCCAGACTTGCCGTAAATTTTTCTTTGGTATCCCGTCTGGCAACCTCGATTTCATTTTTCTCGAGATCGCGTTGCCCCAGGGCCAGACGAACAGGAATACCTTTCATTTCATGTTCTGCAAATTTAAAACCAGGGCGGTTTTTCATATCCTGATCATATTGAACGGTAATTCCTTTAGCTTTTAGGTTTTTCATGATTTTATGAACAACCTCGTCAATTTCGGGAGATGGTTTCGGAATGGGAATGATAACCACTTGAATTGGCGCCAGATTTGGCGGTAAAACCAATCCTTCGTCGTCAGAGTGAGTCATAATAAGGCCCCCAATAAGTCGGGTGGAAACACCCCAGGAGGTAGCCCAGACAAATTCCTGATTATTATCTTCTGTTAAAAATTTAACATCGAACGCTTTGGCAAAATTCTGTCCCAAGAAATGGGAAGTGCCCGCTTGAAGCGCTTTTCCGTCCTGCATTAAGGCTTCAATACAATAGGTATCCACCGCTCCGGCAAATCGTTCATTGGCTGTTTTTACCCCTTTAATAACGGGCATGGCCATATAATTTTCTGCAAATTCTGCATATACATTCAGCATTCGTAGGGTTTCTTCAACCGCCTCCCCTTTTGTAGCATGTGCCGTATGTCCTTCCTGCCATAGAAACTCTGTAGTTCTCAGGAATAAGCGGGTTCTCATCTCCCAACGAACCACATTGGCCCACTGATTAATAAGTAGGGGAAGGTCCCGATAGGACTTTATCCAATCTCTGTAAGTATTCCAGATAATAGTTTCAGAAGTAGGACGAATAATCAGTTCTTCTTCTAATTTTGACGTAGGATCCACTATAACGCCACTGCCGTCGGGCGCGTTCATTAAGCGGTGATGCGTGACTACAGCACATTCTTTGGCAAAACCATCAACATGCTGCGCTTCTTTACTTAAAAAACTTTTAGGGATAAATAAAGGAAAATAAGCATTTACATGTCCTGTTTCCTTGAACATCCGATCTAATTGATCATGAATTTTTTCCCAGATCGCAAAGCCGTAAGGTTTAATAACCATGCACCCTCTAACGGCAGAATTTTCAGCTAAATTTGCTTTTTTAACAATATCTTGGTACCACTGGGCGTAATCTGTCGATCTGGGCGTTATTTCTTTTGCCATACAATGCAGGATTAGGTGAAAAAAAGAGTAAAATGCCGAAATGTCAAAATAAATATCATAATTTACCAAACATTAACAACTTTATTGCGACAAAAGTAATAAATTAGATGTTCTATTTAAAAGATGATTTCATTAATTCCACGTTTAAAATAATTGTCATGAAATACGCCCTGATTATTACCCTGTTCACACTGCTGGCTGTCAGTCCCGTGGGTGCACAAATGGATGATGTTTATTACAATCCTGACGAAGTGGTTAAATTAAAAAATAATCCATCTTCCTCTAACAGATTAGGTTCTTACAGACCAGAATCCTATTCAGCAGATGAAACGAGTTTCTCTGATGGGGCAGATAGCTATTACGATGATTATGATTTTTATTACACCTCAAGAATTCGTCGTTTTCACAGACCACTTCAAGGTTTTAGTTTTTTTGATCCATATTATATTGATATGGCTTATTACGATCCGTTTATGAGGTCTGCCACAACCATGTTGATTTATGATGATTTCTATTCTCAAAGAATGTTTAGCAGATTCAATCGCTGGAATAATTTCAATAGTTTCGGAAATTTCAACAGATGGAATAGCTTCGGTATGATTGATCCATTTATGATGGGATGGAATTCACCGTTTTCAAGATTTGGTGGAATGGGAATGGGAATGGGTATGAATAGTTTTGGTTGGATTGGTTCCCCAATGATGTTTATGCCTTCTTATAATTTTTATAATTTCATACCTACCTGGGGTAATGGCTACGGTTACAATAATTTTAGCCAGAACAACAATAACAATAATCCAGTATCACCAGTAGATGCTTCTAATGGATATTATGGGCCAAGAAGAGGGGGAGGATCTGTAGGTCCTGTTCCAGGTGCGCGTAATCCTGAGATTGGAACTATTGAGAGTTCACCAAGAACAAGCCCTGCTGCTGGAAGAAATGTAGCCACAGAAAGAGGTTCCAGAATACCTTCTACCTCTCAGGGAACTACGGGAACAGATGTACCAAGGTATGCTCCTTCGGTACAAGGCGCCGGTAGATATCCAACCAGTGAGAGTAGCAGAATACCATCTACAGGGTATTCCCCAAGAACGAGTGATCCTTCTACGGAATATAGCCGTCAACGTCCGAGTACTACCGTTCAACCGAGAACTTCTTCTGATATTAGAAATAATACAGAGAGAATCAATAGCTCTATGAGAAGTACATCACCTTCAAGAGGTTTTGAATCGCCTTCATCTTCTCCAAGTTGGTCAACACCAAGAAGTTCCCCATCAAGTTCAGGGTCTTCTTCGTCACCTTCAAGTAGCAGTCCATCAAGTGGCGGAAGATCTACATCTACTGGAGGAAGAGTTATTAATTAACCATTAAATAACAAACTATTGTTATTTTGACATAATTGAACGGGTGGAATATTACGTTGTTATATTCCACCCGTTTTTTTATTCCTTTTCTAAATAAAATAGCTATGAATACCCTCTCAATTAAATGGTCTGTTATTTTAATAATTTCCCTTTTGCCCTTCTTTTCAGTTGGACAAACTATTGCAGATGTTATAAGATTTAGTTACCAGGAACCTGGAGGAACAGCACGATATTCTGCTACGGGAGGGTCAATGGGTGCCATTGGTCCCGATTTAAGTTCAGTGAACAGTAATCCAGCTGGCATTGCACTTTACCGTAAATCGGAATTTTCCTTTTCTCCCTCCTTTATCTCAACCAGAACAACCTCCAGACTCATTTCGGATAGAAACGGTTCTGCATTGTCCGAAAGTAAACTAGGTATCAATGTCCAGAACTTAGGAATGGTTTTTACTTCCCAGCCTATTTCTGAAAAGTGGAAGCAAATGAATTTTGCCATTACCTTAAATAATTTGAATCATTTTAGTAACACTACCCGGTTTAGTGGAACTTCCCAGGGGACTCTTTTACAAAGATTCCAGGAAATTGCCAATTCTGATATTGGGTTGGACGATTTTGAAACGGGTATTGCCTCTGAAGCTGGCGCGCTATATGATCTGAATGGCGATGGTAAGTATGATATTGATTACCAATTATCTCCCAAAGCCCTTTTACAAAGGGAACAGGAAATTCAAAATACAGGTTC
>JBMLQR010000370.1:10696-17890 GCA_049241465.1 Saprospiraceae bacterium
ACTTTCTTTAATGTTTCTGACATTTATCAAAATGAATTGACCTATAATTATTTTGAAAATGCGAATGAAACAGGTGCATTTTTAGGAAGTGAAGCTATTGCCGAAGGAAGTTTTGAATATAGGTTCAAAACCCCATGGAGGTACTTTGGAAATGTCGGTCTTGTTTTAGGTAAAAAGGGTTTTATTAGCGGGGAAGTGGAATATGTTAATTATGCCTCTAATAGATTCAACTATAATGGTTTTGAAGAAGCTGAAAATGAATCTAATATAGAAATTGCCGGAAGACTTGGGCAGGCGGTGGCTATTAGAATGGGCGGAGAAGCGGTCATTAGTAACGTCTATCGTTTAAGGGCAGGATTACAGTTTTATACCTCTCCATTTAAGGATGACGAAACCTCAAAAACCATACTAAGTATAGGTGGAGGAAGAAGAGGAGAAAAATACTTCTTTGATGTCTGCTTTAGATATAACCAGTTCAATGAAGTATTTTTTCCATATCTAACGCAAAATGCACCTCTTCAAGAGGTGGACAAAGCGATAATGAAGCAATCCTTTATTTTTACAGTGGGTTCTAAATTTTAAAGTTTCCTCCTTATTTTGACCATAGTCCCAAAGTCGGATAAGCGCCTTGCTCCGTTATCATTTTTAATGCTTCCTTGACAAAAGGCTTGTCTTCTTGATAGGTAACTCCAAACCATTGTGCTGCAGATGGTATCACTACTATTTTTGCCTTATCTGAGGCAATAAGCTGGTCTGCAACCAATGGTATGTAGTATTCTGCTTTTGGGTGGTCCTTGTTTTCTTCAACAAATTCAATGAAACCCAAACGCAGATACTCAAAAATGGAAGGATGAAAGCCCCAGAAATTCATGGAAACCAGGGTTTTTTCATTCAACGAAACCTTGGTACCATTTAAATCGCCCGTAATCTCCTGATCGTTTTTAATGATTTGATGGGTTTCAGCAATACTGGTTAAAAATCCAGAGTCATTACTGGTGCATACCCCTCTGGAAACAGCCCCAAAATCGGAAAGGGTATTATTCAAATAATAGCCAATCATAGCATGTTTTTCGGGAGAACATTCCGTGGTTAGAAATTTTGACATAATAGCAAAACTATCAAAGCCGTAAAAATCATCAGCGTTAATAACAGCAAATGGTTCTTTAATGACGTCTGCTGCGACCAGAACGGCGTGGCCTGTACCCCAGGGTTTTTCCCTCTCGGGTATAGGAGGAAGTCCTGCTATTGGCGAGGATGACTCTTGAAAAACATATTCAACGGGGATAATATTTTCAAAAGTAATGCCTATTTTTTCCTTAAAAGGTTGCTCAATAGACCGGCGAATGATAAAAACTACTTTACCAAATCCAGCTTTGATGGCATCATACACCGAAAATTCCAGAATGGTTTCATCATTTAAACCAACAGGATCTATTTGTTTTAGTCCACCATAACGAGACCCCATGCCAGCGGCCAAGACCAATAAAGTAGGTTTCATTTGTTATTTTTATTAATTTCTATAATCTAACGGAGGATTTCTATCACCAAGGAGGGCTTCATATTTAAATTGATCACCACCTCTTCTCTTTAATAACTCCAGTTTAGCATTTTTCAACATTTCCGGGCTCACTAAGCAATCCATTATAGTGAGTGCCATGGTTTTAGCAGCCACCATCATTCCCTTGTGCCCTATGGACATACCGCCTGCAGCAACGGCCTGCCAGCTATGTGCAGCGGTACCGGGAACCCAGGTGGCACTTGAAATACCAGCCGTAGGAACAAGCCAGCTTATATCGCCAACGTCGGTAGAACCAAATGCCTCATCACTCTGGTCTGCATAAGGTTTTACCAAAGCTGCATCTGAAATATTTACGTCTTTTCTATTTAGGGAAGGAAAAATTTTAAGGGCAAAATCTTCCTCTGTTTTGTCGTAATTAACTCCTCCTACCGTTTTTAAATTTTCATATAAGTTAGTAGATAGGATTTGGTTAGGAAGCAAATTATAAACCCCATGTATCACCTCATAATCCATGGTAGTTCCTGTTCCCAGTGCAGCTCCTTCAGCCGCTTTGGTAACTCTGTTGAAAAGGTCTTTGACGACATCCATTTCTGGATGACGGATATAGTAATATACTTCGGCAAATGCGGGTACAACATTTGGTGCCTCACCGCCTCGTGTAATCACGTAGTGAACTCTTGATTTTTCCGGAATATGTTCCCTCATCATATTGACCATATAATTTAGAGCTTCCACGGCATCGAGGGCTGATCTTCCACGTTCAGGAGAAGCGGCGGCATGAGAGGCAATGCCTCGGAAACGAAATTTAGCTGACTTATTTGACAGAGAAGAAATGGGATTAGCATTGTTATCGTCTCCTGGGTGCCAATGAATGACGGCATCAACATCTTGAAATAAGCCTGCGCGAACCATATACACCTTACCGGCGCCTCCTTCTTCAGCGGGTGTTCCATAAAAGCGGATAGTACCTTTCCGCCCGGTTGTTTTTAACCAGTTTTTAACGGCAATAGCTGCCGCTGCAGAGGCAGATCCAAACAAATGATGACCGCAGGCATGGCCGTTTGTATTACCTGACAACTCCTTTTTAAAAGGTACTGCATCTTGTGAAAATCCAGGTAACGCGTCATATTCTCCAAGCACCCCAATCACTGGGCTTCCGCTGCCGAAAGTAGCTGTAAATGCAGTGGGAATACCTGCCACGCCAGTTTCGATAGTAAAGCCTTCCTCTTTGAGCATAGATTGCAAGAGATTAGCACTTTTTCCCTCTTTATAACCTAATTCAGCCAGATTCCAGATATTGGTTGCCACATCTACATACTGTTGCTTTTTGGCTTCCAGAGATTGAATAACAACCTTTTTTTCATTGGCTATCGACGACGGTAAGCTACTTTGCCCTATTGACCATTGAGCAGTCAAAAACAAAATAAATAGGGGATAAACTTTTTTCATACATCTTATTTATAGTCCGGCATTGGCCGAAATAGTTAACATTCTATCAATACATGATCTTCCTTTCTCAAGAACATAATCAGAGAGCGTAATCTCTGGTAGTTCATATTTAAGAGCAAGATATACTTTTTCCAACGTATTTAACCTCATGTGAGGGCACTCGTTACAGGCACAAGAATTTTCAGGAGGAGCGGGAATAAATATTTTATCGGGAGAATATTTTTCCATTTGATGAATAATTCCCGACTCAGTGGCTACAATAAAAGATGTTTTTTTACTTTTTATCGTGTAGTTCAACAGGCCAGTGGTGGAGGCTATATAATGGGCTTTACGTAAAATAACTTCCTCGCATTCCGGGTGTGCAATAAGTTCAGCTTCAGGATATTGAGCCATCAGCTTATCTATTTTTTCAGCGGAAAAAATTTCATGGACCATGCAGGCTCCATTCCACAATACCATGTTCCTTCCCGTTTTTTTATTTAAGTAAGCGCCTAAATTTTTATCGGGGGCGAAAACTATAGGTTGATCCTTTGGAATAGATTCTATGACCTGTACCGCATTACTTGACGTACAGCAAATATCAGTCAATGTCTTCAATTCAGCCGTACAATTGATATAACTCACTACGGTATGACCTGGATATTTCTCCATAAATTTCTTGAACAATGGCGCAGGCGCGGAATCGGCAAGAGAGCAACCCGCTTTTAAATCAGGAAGAACCACTTTCTTATCTGGGCAGAGAATTTTAGCTGTTTCCGCCATAAAATGAACACCAGCAAAAACGATTAAATCAGCTTTTGTTCTTGCCGCCTCCTGTGACAATCCGAGACTATCTCCTATATAATCCGCGATATCCTGAATGTCAGGTTCTTGATAATAGTGAGCTAAAATGACCGCGTTCTTTTCCTTTTTTAGCTTGTTAATTTCCTCAAATAAATCGATGGTGGGATCGATGGCCAGATCGAGAAATCCTTTTTTTTGTAAATTTGGAAGGGCTGATAATATATCCATTGGCAATTTATGAAAGGTTTATTTGGTAAAAATAAGTAAAAATTAGATAAGTTATCGCTGTGTTATTGCCCTATCAGAAATAAGGCGGGTTTTTTGTGGATATTTGGAAATCCGGTTTTTTTCCATTGCTGAATGGTTCTTGTCGAAATGAATTCATCGGGTAAGGTTAGGTCTGCAGCAATACATAATCGGGTATTATCGGGTAAATTTTGGAGTAAAACATCTAAACAAGCCTCATTCCTGTAAGGCGTTTCGATAAATAGAAAGGTAGTTGCATTTTTTGATATCTCAATGAGCATAACCTTAAGTTGAGCGACTAATTCAGGCTTTTTTACGGGCAAATATCCCATAAAGGTAAATCTTTGGCCATTCAAACCCGAGGCCATTAAAGCTAATAATATAGAAGAAGGGCCAACCATAGGAACCACCCTAATTTGCAAATGATGGGCCAGTTTGACCACTTCTGCGCCGGGATCGGCAATGCCAGGACAGCCAGCTTCAGAAAATAAACAAATATCGTTTCCCTTTAAGGCAGGTTCCAGTAAAACTTCTATCGATTGAGCGGGTTGGTGCTTGGGAAGTTCCATAAAAGTTATTTTCTCCAGAGCCAGGTTGGGAAGTAATATTTTTAAATGCGCACGAGTGGTTTTTCCTCTCTCAGAAATGATGTAAGAGCAATTTTCTATACGTTGTAAAAGATACGGGGCAATGGCATGTTCCCCTCCCTCTCCCAGGGGAGAGGGCATTAAATATATGATTCCTTTAGACATAACAAACTAATACTAATTTTAATCTGTAAATCTAACTATATTTGAGTTTTTTAAAACTATTTGGGTAAATCCTTCAGTATGTACGCTACGGCAGAAACTTACACGATTCATCTCCCCCAATTTGAAGGGCCTTTCGATCTGTTGCTCTTCTTTATTGAAAGAGATGAATTGGATATTAATGATATTCCGATATCAAAAGTTACTGAGGATTTTTTAACCTACATACATCAAATGGAAAGGTTAAATATTGATTTAGCCAGTGAATTTGTCGTTGTGGCCGCTACTCTTTGCCGCATTAAGGCCAGATTGCTGCTCCCAAGAAAACCCGTTGATGAGGCTGGAAACGAAATAGACCCAAGAGAGGAATTAGTTAGCAGACTGCTGGAATATAAAAAATTTAAAGAAGTTTTAGATACTTTTCGCGATTGGGAAGAGGAGAGAGAAAAGAAATTTGAAAGGGGGAATCTCGAATCTGAAATAAAAATGCTTGCTAATCAGGCATTGGCAGATGCTTCTTTAGAAACGATCTCCTTGTTCAAACTGCTGCGGACGTTCGAATCGGTGATGCGTAGGTTAGAAGTCAAAAAACCTGCGGCCGTTCATGAAATTGTTCGAATTAATTATACCATTGAAGATCAACAGAATATTCTTGTTTCTGTGGTAAAAGAAAAGGGAAAAGCTGCTTTCACCGACGTTTTTCAACATTGTGTTGACAGATATCAGGCGATTGTTACCTTCCTTGCTTTGTTGGAACTTTTAAATCTTGAAGTTTTTAGATTAATTTCGGGCGACGGTTTGAATTCTTTTTGGATAGAACCCTGGGAAGAAGTAAATTACTGATTTAAATAAATTATTGTTATGGAAAAATATTATCAATTTCGAGTTTCTTTGAATGAGGTGACTCCCGAGGTTTGGAGAACTTTTCAAGTGAGTGAATTGCATAGTTTATTTGATCTGCATCAAGTAATTCAAGTGGTTATGGGTTGGGAAAATGACCATCTCTTTCAGTTTAAAAAAGATGGTATTTGGTATGGGTTAATTGATGAAGATGATGTAGTCAGTACCAAAATGTTGGATGCAGATGATACATTGTTGCATGAACTTGGCCTAAAGGAAAATGATTCGTTTGAATATGAATATGATTTGGGAGATGGTTGGATGCATACCCTTACATTGCTGAAAATCGTAACCCTTGAAGAGGAACTATTGCCTGTGGCATTTGCCGGGGAAAATGCCTGTCCTTTTGAAGATTGCGGTGGCCCGGCAGCTTATATGGAGTTAAAGGAGGCATTATTGAATCCAAAAAATGAAGAAGAAAGGGAAATGGCTGAAACCATGGGCGATTTTGACCCTACCTTTTTTGATCTTGAAGAAGTGAACGAAATCTTAGAGGATATCGTCGAAGAAGATTGGCTCGAGGATGATGACGACGACGATGAGGATGTAGATTTTGACGATTTGGAAGATGATGGTTTGTTCGATGATTTTAATGATGATGTAAAGAAAAATTAAGTTTTTTTTATATACCATAGATGAGTTCTCGTCGTTTTTGAATAATGAATGCACTAAAAGCATGCACTTACATACTATGCTTGTTTTAAAAAAAAGATTTATCAGGTTTATTTTTGCTTGTTGTATTATTGTATTTTCTAAAGTAAATGCCTGGTCCCAAGTGGGTTGGGAGGCAGGTCTTTGGGTAGGTGCTGCTCATTATTTCGGAGATTTGAATACCAAATATAATCTTGAGAAACCTGGAGAGGCTTTCGGTTTAATGGCAAGGTATAATTTTAATAACCGGGTAGCCTTGAAATTTGCTGCTAATTATGCCGTCGTTTCGGCTTCTGATGCCATTTCAAATAATCCTTTTGAATTAGAAAGAAATCTTTCTTTTCGCTCGCCGGTAACAGAGGTTTCTTCCCAAATGGAATTTAATTTTTTACCTTTTACTCATGGGAGCAAAGACGAATATTTTTCCCCCTATTTTCTATTGGGTGCCAGTGTTTTTCAGTTTAACCCTCAAACTTACTATCTTAATAAATGGGTAGATCTCAGACCTTTAGGAACTGAAGGTCAATTTAAAGGAAAGGAATATTATACGCTCTCAGCCGCTTTTTTATTTGGCGTAGGTATGAAATATGATTTATCGGAGCGTTGGAGTATGCAGATTGAGCTAAGTGGACGAACTACTTTCACAGATTATTTAGATGACGTAAGCACTGTCTATCCCGATAGAAGAAGATTATTCCTGGAAAGAGGAAATGTTGGATCTCTCGCTGTTGCCATGTCTGACAGATCTTTGAGTAGCGCTGCTAGTTCCACATCTTTAAATAAAACAGGATTTATGCGCGGAAATGCTGATAATAAGGATGCTTTTGCCTTTTTAGAGGTTGGTTTTCTTTACTTTTTTGGAAATCTTCGTTGCCCTGATATCAGTCGACGGAAATA
>JBMLQR010000371.1:0-29479 GCA_049241465.1 Saprospiraceae bacterium
TGCACCTGCTTATAAAGTCTCATTTCTATAGAACACTATCAGAATAAATTAGGCGTATATACTTTAGTCGGTCATAGAATGATCATTCCAACTGATATTTTAAATCATAATAATGGGACATATCAGAGAACCAAAAGGTGTTGATTTTATTATTAAAAGCGAGCCATTAACTGAAAGTGCTCGGAATGGAATTAGCAAATTTATTCGAGAATACAGGAATAAGTCAGCTTTAAATAGATTTAAATATTCTGGAAAGCACCATAAAAGCGTAATCCTGTGCATCTTTCACCCGCTATATTCCGTGAAATCCTTTAATCCTTAAAATCCGTGATTCAAAACCAGGAGTTAGGGGTAAATTTCACCTATAAAATCTATCGTCGAAAAATCTATTATCGATCAGGTATAGTCTTAGAAAATCATCCTTTTTTTATCCTTTGCCATCACAAAGGCCTATTAGCCCCATATATAAAGTAGCAAAAAACAGGCTAGAGATAACGGACGAAGTTTGTCAGAATTAATAGAGACGCTAACTACTGTTGAATTACTCCGATTTCAGCTCTCGCCTAAGTATTTTACCAACATTGGTCTTAGGTAATTCATCTTTAAAAACAATCTCTTTAGGTATTTTATAAGCCGTTAAATTTTCCCGGCAATACGCTAATAATTCCTTTTTACTGGTTCCTTTATTTTTTAACACAACAAAAGCTTTGACTGCTTCCCCCGATTTACCGTCTTGCGTGCCTACTACCGCCGCTTCTAACACATCAGGATGAGAAACGAGAACTTCTTCAATTTCATTGGGATAAACATTAAAACCCGAAACGAGGATCATGTCCTTCTTACGATCTACAATTCTGAAAAATCCGTCAGGTTCCATGTAGCCCAAATCTCCAGTTGAAAACCAGCCATCTTTCAACGAATTAGCCGTTTCCTCTGGCTGATTATAATAACCTTTCATAATCTGGGGGCCCGAAGCCTGAATTTCCCCAATTTCTCCCGGCTCCAGCACTTTCCCACTATCGTCAACAATTCTCATGCTTGTAGAAGGCAATGGCAATCCTATACTTCCCAATTTTCCATTGCCATCAATAGGGTTGACAGACAAAGTGGGGGATGTTTCGGTCAATCCATATCCCTGAGCCAGATAACAACCCGTTATTTTCTCCC
Organism: Saprospiraceae bacterium; assembly: GCA_049241465.1. Classification (GTDB taxonomy): domain Bacteria; phylum Bacteroidota; class Bacteroidia; order Chitinophagales; family Saprospiraceae; genus BJGN01. Next base: position 1,168 of record JBMLQR010000371.1, read on the forward strand.
AGGCAACAGCTACCGGATTTTGAACCGCCATACCACCTCCAACGGTAGCTTTTAATTTTGAAAAATCTAATTTTACAAAGTCATCTTGCTGTAACAAGGCATTAAATAAGGTATTAATGCCAGTAATTAAACTGGGCGGATTATCTTTTATCGTTTTAATTAAGCCATTGATATCTCTCGGATTGGTAACCAATACAGAATGAGCGCCAAACTGAAGCATTGATAGGCAATTGACCGTAAAAGCAAATATATGATATAACGGTAAAGCACATAATGCTACTTCAACACCTTCCGAAAGGTAGGGCTGCATGATGGCTCTATTTTGCAACACATTAGCTACCAGATTTCTATGCGTCAACATAGCTCCTTTTGACACCCCCGTGGTTCCCCCTGTATATTGTAAAAGTACGGTGTCCTCGGGAAGTGGGTGAATATCGGGTTTTGGAAAATGGCTTCCTTCTGCCAATGCTTTTGAAAATGATATGGCATTGGGCAAATGATATGCCGGTACCATTTTCTTTAGATTTTTAATCACAAAATCAACGATTTGTGCCTTTGGGAAACCGAGCATTTCGCCAATACTGGTTTTTATGACCAGTTCAATGGAAGTCTCACCAATAATTTTTTGTAAGTTCGATGCAAAGTTTTCAACAATAACTATGGCCTTTGCCCCCGAATCAGCAAATTGATATTGCATTTCCCTTGGCGTGTACAACGGATTGGTATTCACAACAACTAACCCGGCACGAATAGCACCAAATAAGGCAATGGGATATTGCAAGAGATTAGGCATCATGATGGCAATCCGATCTCCCGGTTGAAGCCCTTTGCCAACTAAAAAGGCAGCAAAATGATCGGCATATTTGTTAACCTGGTTAAAGGTTAATTTTTTATCCATGCAGGAAAAGGCTGTTTTATTTCCATACCTCTGCAAAGCATCGATAATCAGTTCATTTAGATTTGGAAATAGATCAGGATTAATATTAGCGGGAATGCCGGCAGGATAATTCTTCAACCAGGGATGAGACTCAGTCATGATAATAGTTATATATGTGTTTCACAATATAAGGTATTTTTTTAGAGTATGCTACCCTATTTTTGAAAGAATGGCTTTTAGGTATCCTTTCTGGAAGGGTTTAATACCTATATTTGTAGCAAAAAATGAAGACATCATTCAATAAATTTCTCTACATCGGCTTTTTGCTCATAGGCTTGTATCAAGTCTTTTTTTCAACAGATTATTTGCAAACCGCTTCGTCATTAGGTATTGCCCTGGATAAATGGTAAATAATCAAATGGCATTGAACTATTCAAATAATTATTTTAACACCTGTCATTAACCACATCGTCCTTAAATTGTAATATCTGATTTTTCATTTCTTTTATTTCTTTCATCTTTTGTTCCAAAGCATTCAATTTGCTGTCTAGTATTTCAAGCTTTTGCTCTTTTGTATATTTACTTGAATACCAGGCATCAATGACCTGAGCAATTTCCCTTATAGTGAATCCAACGGATTTTGCATCACTGATGAATCCAAGTTTCTCCACCGTAATTTCGTCATAATGAAAGTAATTATTAGACTTAACAGATTCATCCTGTTTTCCTTCAATCAATCCTGACTTCTCATAGAAGCGTATGGTATGTGTTGAAATGCCCGTTTTTTTCGAAAGTTCGTTTATTAACATGTTGTAAAGATAGTATTTTTTAAAATAAATATATACCATAGACCATACTCTAATGTTGTAGGTTTAAAATAATACCTCTATGTTTGTTCAAATTTAAAACTTTAAAGGATGAAAAAGAACATATTAATTACGGGAACGTCGAGCGGCATTGGAAAAGCAACGGTGCTTGAATTTGCAAAAATGGGATGGAACGTTGCTGCAACGCAGAGAAACCCTGACAAAGAATCTGATTTTGAAAAGTTTCCAAATGTGAAATTATATCCTTTGGATGTTACCAATCTGGAAAGTATCAAACAAGCTATGTCCTCTGTTCAAAAAGATTTTGGCAACATTGACGTTGTTGTCAACAATGCCGGTTATGGGGTAGATGGCGCATTTGAAGCAATGACCGACGAGATCATTGAAAAACAATTTAATACAAATGTTTTTGGTTTGATGCGCGTAACCCGTGAAGCTATCAAAATGATGCGGCCAAAGGGAGGGGGAACTATTATTCAAATTTCAAGCATGGGGGGTAAGATAACATTCCCTTTGTACAGCATCTATCACGCTACAAAATTTGCCGTTGAAGGATTTTCTGAGTCCTTACATTATGAATTAGCCCAATTTAACATAAAAATGAAACTGGTTGAACCCGGACCTATAGTTACCGATTTTTATGGCAGAAGTCGACAATTCATAAAACCAATGGACACCCATCAGTATGATGGATTTATTCAAAAGTTTAACGATGCGGCAGCAAAAGTTATGAAAGATGCTGAGGGTCCTGATGTGGTAGCGAAAGTAATTTTTAAAGCGGCAACGGACGGTAGCAGTCAAATGAGATATGCTGTGGGGAAACCCGGTCCTATGTTATTAATTTTAAGGAAGCTACTTTCTGATAAATTATATTTTTCTATGGTTAGGAAGAGCTATAACTTATAATATTTAACACATTGGATGCTTACCTTTTTTAAATGATTCTTAATGAACTGATTAAAAAGGGTTCGCATCCAACATAATCGTCAATCCTTCCTTTTTCGAGCGTTCGAGGCCAATATTCCCCAACCTCCAGAACCAATCAAGAAACCTAACCCATAAGAAAGCCCTGTATTTTTAGTGGCAAATATGACTACATCCATATCAAAAAACATCCCTATCAAAGAGAAGGGAGCAATAAAGCCATGCCATAAACCTGAGAAAAATCCATATTCATAAGCATTAGCAGGGAAAACAACTTCAATTTTTTCAGCGCAGCCTGAAAAAAAGACTAAAAGCATCGCCAAAATCAAGAAATGAATACACTTATTCATACAAATAACTTTAACTTCTGAAAACAAAAGATTTTATGCCGGATACTCTACATAATTTCGTGGCGTCTCGTATAAACGAACCACGATATCATATTTTAATTCCATTTTTGCTCTTAAAATATGCCATATAACGACACAAATATTTTCAGCCGTCGGATTTAAATCCTTAAATTCCGGACACTCCAGATTAAGATTTTTATGATCGAACCGATCCTCAATTTCTTCTTTAATCAGATCTTTCAAATACTTTAAATCTATTAAATAGCCAGTTTGAGGATCAATTTCGCCCACAATCTTTACTTCAAGGTCATAATTATGCCCATGATAGTATGGATTATTACACAAGCCAAACATTTTTATATTTTGCTCATCGGACCAACCTGGATTATGTAACCGATGCGCCGCATTGAAATGAGCTTTTCTAAAAGCAGCTATTTTCATTGTATTTTGTTTGTGCTTTAAACAAGAAATAGCCCCTAAGGTTTTGGTGGAATAGTTAGGAATAGGTTTTTTAGTTCTTGATTTATGTGCTTGTTTCCCGCAATCACTTTACCACCAAACCATTGCGCATTTCCACCATTAAAATCGCAACTTGAACCTCCGGCTTCTTCAACGATCAATAAGCCCGCGGCGACATCCCAGGCATTGAGAGAACCTTCAAAAAAGCCATCGAACCGACCGCAGGCAACGTAAACCAAATCGACCGCTGCAGCACCCCATCTTCTAATACCTCTGCAATTCCGCAACAAATGGTTAAAAACGGGCAAATAAACATCAAAATGAGAAAAATCGATGTATGGAAATCCGGTAGCTATCAAAGCATCTTCCAGTTTATGGGTATTGCTTACTCGGATTGGGTTATTATTCAAGTACGCTCCCCCACCTTTCCATGCTTTAAAAAGTTCTCCCCTGTTAATCTCTAAAACCACCCCTATTTGAATTTCATTGTTATAGGCCAGAGCAACACTAATGGCAAAACAGGGCAATTGGTGTAAAAAATTAGTGGTTCCGTCTAAAGGATCAATAATCCAGGTATATGGCGAACCCGTTTTTTGCGCTTGATCTGTTTCTTCCTCCGTCATAAAAGAGGCACCGGGTAGCAGCGGTTTCAATCCCTTCACCAACATTTGTTCTGCAGTCTTATCCACATAACTGACCAGGCTATTTTTATCTTTTGTTTCAATCTGGTCATTGGCCACTTTTCCTAATTCCGCAGCAATAAAAACACCTGTTTCTCTCACTAATCCAGCTACCTGAGTGGTCAGCCATTCCAAATCGATCATATAATTGGTTTTTCTGTAAGTTGATAAAGATGACTTAATTGTCGCCCCTGCTCATTATAATCGAGTCCGTAACCTATGACAAATTCATTGGTTATAGAAAAGCAGTGATAATCAGGTTGAATTGGATATTTTATGGCCATCGGTTTATAAAGTAAAGCCACGGAAGTAACCGACAGAACTTTAGCTTCATATAGCATATCATATAAATAGGCCAGCGTTTTTCCAGAATCAACAATATCTTCAACCAATAAAACGGTTCTACCTTCAAAGGAAATATCTGGCGGTAGCACCACATCCATTTTTCCTGTAGAGACAATTCCTTCGTATGATTTCATTCTTAGAAAGGCAATTTCGCAAGGAATATTCATCGCCCTAACCAAATCTGCCATAAAAATGAAACAACCATTCAGGACGCCAATAAGGATTGGATTTTTGCCATTGAGTTCTTTTCCGAGGAGAATACCCATTTCATTCACCTTATCTTTTATAACCTCTTCAGAAATAATTGGTTTAAACCAAAGATTCCCTACTTCAACTAAGTTTTCGTCCAGCATAAATTTGTTTTAAAGGCCAAATTTATCCATTAAAAATATTAAACTGGCCATTGAAGCTGAACCTAATTTTAATTCTCTGGGATTTACTGCCTCGAGGACATCGGTAGCTGTATGGTGAAAATCGAAATACCTTTGTGAATCAGGTTCAAAACCAACCAAAAATACGCCCTGAGGTTTTAATGGTCCAATATCAGCTCCGGAACCTCCTGGTTTTAGGAACAAGCCATACGATTCCAATAAAAAGAAGGATTCATTCAGCCTTTTTAACTGTTTTTCAAAATCAGGATTAGAACTTTCACAAGTAAATCCACGTGGGGTAAATCCACCTCTATCAGATTCAATGGCTGCAAAATGCTTTTCCCTGGCTAATAAAGCTTGTGCAGCATATTCCCTACCCCCTCTCAGGCCATTTTCTTCATTCATAAATAATACGCAGCGAATAGTTCTTTTAGGTTTGTACCCTAATTTTTTAAAAAGGTGTAAAACCTCTATAGACTGCACGCAACCAGTACCATCATCATGAGCACCCTCACCCACGTCCCACGAATCGAGATGTCCGCCTACTACAATCACCTGATCTGGATATTCCGTCCCCTTTATTTCCCCGATGACATTATAGGATAATTTATCAGCGAGCATGCGACTTGTATTTCTGATATAAACATTAACGCTTTCCTTTTTAAGTAAATCACTTAAAATTTCAGCATCTAAGGTACTGATACCCAAGGCTGGAATTTGCGGAATCCCAGGTTGGTAACTCATTCCGCCTGTATGAGGATGAGCGTCAAGCTGGTTCGTTAAAGAGCGCACCAAAACGGCAGCTGCTCCATATTTTGCTGCTCTGGCTGCTCCAGAACTACGCTGATCAGCTGCTGAACCATAAGCATTAAAAGTATTAAGCGGCCTTGGGTCCATTGGTCTGTTAAAAAAGACAATTTTATTTGCAATCTGGCTACTCCCTAATTGGTCTAATTCATCCAGACTCTTCACCTCCAGCACCTCAGCTGTGAGTCCAGCCGGACCAGTTCCTATAGAATTTCCTAATGAAAGTGCGCGTAAAGTAATGTCACCCTGACTTTTTGATCCGACGATACGAACTACCTCCTTCTCCCCTCGATCCCAATGTGGAACCATAACAGGTTGGAGCCAAACACTATCTAAAGAAAGCGTATCCAATATTTGTTTCGTATAATTAACAGCAGCGGCGGCTTGAGGGCTACCACTTATGCGGGCACCGATTTTTTTACAAAGGAAGGTCAACCATTCAAACGAAACATTACTTGTCAAGGCTTCATCATATATTTTTCGTATAAAAAAAGCATCCTCATTATTTGCTTTTGGAGCCTGTGCATTTAGCTCCAAATATGAAATAATAAAAAGTAAAAATAGAGACCCTATTTTTTTCATAGTCTATCATTTTAAAGTTTAAATTAAAAAATAAAAAGTTTTTTCTTTCCATGATAAAAAAAATAATTTCTTAGTTCCTTCAATACAAAAATTTTAATTTGGAAAAAAAGATAAATAAAAACTATTCTATGGTAATCCCATTTTAAAAAAATCGTTCCCATTCTTTTGTCCTTTATAAAATTTGTAAAAATTCAAACAAATTACTATTTTTATGAAATATTTTGAAAATTAACAATATTTATTTGCTAGTATCATAATGAGCAATAAAATGCTTTAAAATAATTTGGTTTTATTTGGTTAGGGCGGAGGTAGTGCATTTTTTTAGCGCTGCCTCTTTTTTTTAAAAAAAATATAAATTCTAAGTAAGTTTAATATATATTTACGCCGTCAATAATTGCTCCCGTTTTCAGCATACAATTTTTTAGATTACCCTTTACACTGTTGAACACGGGGAGATAGTAATACTATCTCCTTTTTTGTTTAAAAAATCCTTCAACCATTATTTCGTCCTTATTTCCCATAAAATACTGCTCGTCCTTTATTTTGTATCCAATCTTAGGCCTATATGTAAGGTGTTGTACATTTTTAGTAATTGGACTGCCGTTAAACAACCTTATGTCAATAAGTCCCACTTTATTTTGACTATCAAATTGAATGCTGAGCTTTCTTGTTTTCGCCATTTCATCTTTAGCTGTGTAAATAATTTTATATAACTTACCTGAACTGACAAGAGAATCTACGCTATATTTGTCGTAGAGTGACGGTTTGTTTATATCAGATTTTATGAATACATCCAACTCTGATGTAAAATTTGGCTGTACTATATATATTGTGTCCTTTTCTCCGTTCAATGATAAAATTTTAGTTAAAGATATTTTATCATTTACCATCCATTTTTTCTCCTCTTCCATAAAATCTATCATAGAAAAAAAAGAAGAGGATGGTTGATTATTAACTTCCCCCTTTTGGGAGCATGAAAAAATAAGCGTAAAAAGGAAGGATATCAGGATTGAGCGAAACATTTTTTCAACAAATATAGGTAAGTCCATCGGGGATGCAAGGACAAAATACATTTATCTATCTAAGGAATGACCCTATTTATCTAATTTAAGTGCAGTACCAACCTCCTTATTCTTATATTGCGTTCGAATTAATTAGTATATAGATGAATCTACTTGAAAATATTCGTTTAGCCCTACGGTCTATCCGAGCAAATTTATTGCGTGCTATTTTAACCTTGATGATTATCGCCTTTGGTATCATGGCTTTAGTAGGTATTTTAACAGCCATTGACAGCACTATTTATTCGTTGAACGATAGTTTTTCAGACCTTGGTGCCAATGTTTTTGAAATTGACCCGCTATCATCTGATGGAGCAAGAGGAAGAAGAGGTGGTTTTGTTGAAAAAAGAGGTAAGATTTTTACTTACAGAGAAGCCGTTGATTTTAAAGAGCGTTTTATTTTTCCCGCGGAAACCTCAATTTCTTTTAACTGCACTGGTAGCGCTGCCGTAGGTTTTGGTGAAACTAAAACCAATCCCAACGTAGCCATTTATGCTGTAAATGAAAATTATCTGGAGGCAAAAGGATTTGAAGTGGCTATAGGTCGGAATTTTTCAGCATCAGAAGCCTTAGACGGTTTACCCATAGGAGTCATTGGTGCTGATATCGTGAATCTACTTTTCGACGGGAAGCCAGAAAAAGCCTTTAATCAAATCATTTCTATAGGAAAACTGAAAATAAAAGTAATTGGCATTCTGGCATCTAAAGGTTCAGCCATGGGCGGAAATGAAGACCGTCGGGTGATTATTCCTTTAGCAACAGGTAAAAAATATTACGCTAATGCCAATTCAAATTATAAAATTTTAGTGGCTGTTAACGAACCTACTCAAATTGACTATGGTATTGCCGTGGCCACAGGTTTATTAAGGAATATAAGAAAACTTCGTACTTGGGATGATAATGATTTTGAGATTCAACGAAGTGATAGTTTAATTGATGTCATTAAAGAAAATACCCTTTATTTGCGCTTAGCCGCCGTGGTCATTGGAGTAATTACACTTCTTGGTGCTGCCATTGGCCTCATGAATATCATGTTGGTTTCAGTTACCGAACGTACCAGGGAAGTTGGTATTTCAAAAGCTTTAGGAGCAACCAAACGGGTTATCCTGATCCAATTTCTGACAGAAGCTATATTTATCAGTTTAATGGGCGGTATTGTGGGCATTATTTTTGGCGTGCTTATTGGAAATAGCGTTACTTTTTTAATGGGAGGTAGTTTTTTAATTCCTTGGCTTTGGATTGGTGTAGCCGTGTTTACCTGTACAATAGTTGGTTTATTCTCAGGCTTATATCCTGCTATGAAGGCAGCAGAATTAGATCCGATAGAATCTCTTCGTTATGAATAACCGGCCAATGCTGGTTTAATAAAACATGGAGGATTCAAAAAAATTACACCGTGATTTTCAGGGGAATATCCTTTTGGTCCTTTTCCTGAATGCCGTCATTAAACCGTTGTATTTGTTGGGTATAGACAGGGGGGTTCAAAACATACTCCCTCCCGAAGAGTACGGCGTATATTTTACCCTTTTTAATCTTTCCTTTATTTTTCAAATTTTATCGGACTTTGGCTTGCAGTCCTGGTTAACCAGAACCTGTGCGCTAAATGCACAGGAAGCCAGGGAGCAATACCCCAATTTCTTGTCTTTAAAAGCTATTTTATCTCTACTTTATCTTACATTAACCAGCCTCGTTGCCTTTTTCCTTGGCTTTTGGACTAAATACCCCCTTTTTCTAACCGTCATTTTGCTTTTTCAACTAAGCAGCTCATTTTTATTGTTTCTTCGAGCTACCCTCTCTGGCCTGGGATTATACCGCTTAGACAGTATTTTATCTATTACCGACAAAGGCTTAAGTATCCTGGTAATGGGTACCTTTTTATGTATTCCCACCTTACATTCAAAAATAACCATTGTACTTTTTACATCGGTTCAACTACTCTCTATTCTTCTTTCAATAAGTATCGCCCTATTTATTCTCTATAAAAATGCCTTCTCATTCAAGCTCCATTTTGATGGATCCAAACTTAAATCATTACTCAAAGAGGGATTACCTTATGCTATTTTGGTCTTATTAATGAGCATCAGTTCAAGAATTGATACGTTAATCATTCCTTTTTTTTCCTCGGATAAATTTAGCAGTTCAGCTATTTACGCTGGAAGTTTCAGGATATTAGAAGCCGTAAATATTATCGGTTATTTATTTGCAGGATTATTACTACCCCTGTTTTCAAAAAGCATTCACCAAAAGGAAGCCACCGCAAATTTAGCCAACATAGCCATTCGCTTACTTTGGACAATCACCCTACCCCTCGCCATAGGTTTTTCTATTTTTTCAGAGGGAATCATTCTTATTTTATATAAAAATGCAACGCCTGAAATGGTACATACCTTTTCAATACTCATATTAGCGCTTATTCCGATGAGTGGAAATTATATTTACGGTACATTGTTAACCGCTTCAGGCAGCCTTTGGTCAATGAATCGTATCTTTGTTTTGATTTTAGGATTTAATTTGGTGCTTATTTTTGTGCTTTTACCATTACTTTCTGTTCCAGGCGTAGCTTTAGCGTCATTGATAACACAATCATTGGCTCTTATTTTACAAATAAACCTGTGTATAAAAAAACAACTGGTAAAATGGTCTTTGTCCTTAATCCTTAGCATTTTAATTTTTTCTTTTTTAACTATGTTATTTATTTTTTTAACTAAATCATACCTGCCTTTCAAGCCTGCTAATATTCCGTTCATCCTTTTAACTGGTTTAATTTCGACGGGAATAGCTATGATATCAACAGGAATGATTAAAAAAAATGAATGGACGCATTTATTTAGTGAAACCATCAGATAATTTATGGAACCCAAACCGACGAACTTATTAAGCTTAATTACCATATTATTTCGATGGAGAAAGCCTGTCTTTCTTTTCACCCTATTTTCAGGTTTACTTACTGTTGTGGTAACGTTATTTTTGCCTGATTTCTACGCTGCGGAAGCAAAATTCCTGGCCATAAGTCCGGAACAATCCAGACCCGAGAATTTATTTGGGGGTTCCGAACAAATACGATATTATGGAGGTGAGGAAGATATAGACCGCTTATTAATTATCGCAGAATCAAATGTAATCATAGACGAAATGGTCGATTCTTTTGAACTTTATAAGAATTATAAAATAAATCCAGCCTCACCTAAGGCTCACTTTAAAGTAAGAAAAAAATTCTCCTCTTTTTATACCGTAGAGAAAACAGATCGGGATGCGATTTCTATAATTATTGAAGATAAAAAACCTGAATTAGCAGCACAAATGGTTCAATATGCTGGTTTCCTCATTGATGAGAAAGCTAAAAAATTGATTAAAGACGGCTATTCAAAAATGATTTATTCCTTAAATACAGACATTGCGGAAAAACAATTGGAAATCAAGATTTTAAGTGATAGCTTGAGCAAGACGCGAAAGAAATTTAATCTTTTTAACACTAAAACACAATCTGAAATTATTTCTGAGCAATTCGATGTGGTAAAAAGTGAATATATCCGATCGAATGCAAGACTAAAAAATTTAAAAACGGGCGGAAATATACCCAAAGATACCATTCAGTACTTGGAAGCTGAAGCCGAAGGATTAAAAGCTGAATTGGATACCATAGAACGACGGGTAACCATGCTAAATGAAGGTCAACTTACACTTAACGAGCTTGAGGTACGGTATTATTCCTACATAGAACAAATATCACAGGAAAAACAACGATTAAAACTACTTTATTCGGCACAGAATGCCAATATTCCCGCCTTGCTTGAAATGGAAACGGCTGAAATACCTTTGATGAAAAGCAGACCAAAACGTTCCTTCATCGTTCTTGGCGCGGTACTGGGCGCATTCCTTTTAAGTATTTTCGTAGTGATAACATTGGACCGTTATAAAGAAATTAACTGGAAGGAAGTATTGCATGATAAATAGAGGGTTTGCCATTTTTCACGAAAAAATAAGTGCCTCCCAGCGTAATTTATTTATTTGCTTCGCTCTTATTTTTACTATTGCCTGGTTTATTTCTTTGGTAGAAAATCAATGGCTTTGGTTGTTGCTCATCCCCGTTAGTCTGATTATTTGGTTTAGCATCATTGATTTTAAGATAATTTTCTTTCTTCTTTTATTTTTTATTCCCCTTTCCACCGAAATTACTTTTGACAATGGACTGGGAACTGACCTACCTACAGAGCCTCTCATCATAGGATTAATGGGCATTGGTTTGCTATATTTTTTAATACATTTTAAGAAAATAGGAATTAACTTCCTTACTCATCCCATCACCTTGCTTATTTATTTGCACCTTTTCTGGACCTTTTTTACCAGTCTAAGCTCCTATTCTATATTAATTTCCTTGAAATTTCTATTGGCAAAAATCTGGTATGTGTGTACTTTTTATTTTATGGCAGGGTACCTTTTAAGAACAGAAAAGAGCATTAAACGAATGTTTTGGGTAGTCCTCTTACCGATGATTTTAAGCGTCATAGTCATTTGGTACAGACATGCATCTTATGGCTTTTCATTTGGCGACATTCATCGCGTGCTACATCCGTTTCAAAGAAACCATGTAAATTATGCTGCTTTACTTGCCTTATTATTTCCATGGATTTTTTTGTTGAGATTTGAGTATTCTAAAGGAAGTTTCGTAAGATTATTCCTGACTATGCTGCTTCCTATCTGGCTCATAGCCATTTACCTGAGTTTCACCAGAGCTGCTTACGGTGCCATTTTAATTTCCGCCGTTGCAGGTCTTTTATTATGGTGGAGAAGTTTAATACCTTTTGTTTATGCTGGTATTATAGTGGTTGTCATTGGCATTTTCTGGCTTACGAACAATAATAAATATTTAGCTTTTGCTCCAAATTATGATCGGACCATTTCACATACGGAATTTGACAATTTACTTGAAGCGACGGTTAAATTAGAGGATATTAGCACCATGGAGCGATTATATCGCTGGGTTGCCGGCGCGCACATGTCTGTAAAAGAACCTGTTGTTGGCTTTGGCCCTGGTAGTTTTGTCCAACACTATAAAGCCTATACGGTTAAGGGGTTTCGCACTTATGTAAGTAATAATGAAGAAAAATCAGGTATTCATAGTTACTTTTTAATGGTACTTGTAGAACAAGGATTTCCAGGACTTATCATTTTCAGCCTGTTAATAATAGCTATCTTAAAAACCGGACAGCGAGTGATAAATGACCCCAGATCACGTCAACGTCCCTGGATTCCAATGGCTACCATAACCAGTTTCATCGTAATTCTCACTTTTCTGACCATTAATGACCTGGTCGAGACCGACAAAATTGGATCGTTTTTTTTCATGTTCATTGCCATATTGGTTAATACCGATATTCATTTCTGGGACAAGAAATAACCAAGTAAAAGCGCAAGAAACCCAAGAGAGAGGCTTAAAAAAGAATATAAAAAGGCTATACCAATATTTCCAATGCGTACGGCTTGCCAATTTTCCAATATAAGGGTAGAGAAAGTGCTAAATCCACCACAAAATCCAGTAGCTAAAATCAAATAAGAACTATCCGACAAATTCGCACGCATTTTTAGCCCGGCAAGATAACCGAGAATCAAACAACTCAGGATATTAGCTGACAGGGTAGGTATTGAGAAAATGGAAGCATTAGGCAAATAATATGTAAACCCAAATCGTGCTAAACTTCCAAGACCTCCACCCAAAAAAACGAACCATATTTTCATCATAATGTAAGTTAATTTAAAACCACCCTGCTAAAATGAACTATTTTTTCCCTCTTTTAGCCCCTTTTTCAACATTTTTATATTAAAATCAAAGGTAAAGAGAATGAAATCAAGGGGGTAAAATTTCTTTTATTATCTTTGTCCACTGTTTTAATAAAAAACAGATTAGAAAACTCATTTTTTCCCAATGACGGATTTAAAATCGCAAATAATTCCAGCAAAGCTACCAAAACATGTTGCCATAATTATGGACGGTAATGGTCGCTGGGCAAAGAGTCAGGGTAAGGCCAGGATTTTCGGTCATACCTCTGCGATACAGGCAGTTAGGGAAGTAACCGAAGGGGCTGCAGAAATAGGGGTTGAGTACCTTACCCTTTATGCTTTCTCCACAGAAAACTGGGCCAGACCAAAATTCGAGGTCAATGCTTTAATGAACTTATTGGTTGAAACAATAGGTCGCGAACTCGATACGCTGCACAAAAATAATATACGATTACAGGCCATAGGCAATATAGATGGACTTCCTGAATACACTAAAAAAGCACTATTGGCCGGTATCGAAAAAACAAAGGATTATACCAGAATGACTCTTATTTTAGCGCTGAATTATAGCGCTAAATGGGAAATACTGGAGGCTACAAAAATGATTGCCACCGAAGTTAAAAACGGATTGCTTTCTCCTGACGAAATTGATGAAAACGTTTTTCAACAAGGACTTTGTACCCATGGTATCCCAGACCCTGAACTATTGATAAGGACGAGTGGTGAATACCGCTTAAGTAATTTCCTTCTTTGGCAAATTGCTTATACTGAATTGTACTTTTCGCCTCTATTCTGGCCTGATTTCCGAAAAAATGATCTTTTTACCGCTATTTTGGAGTTTCAAAAAAGAGAAAGGCGCTTCGGTCTGACCAGTGAACAACAGGCTTTAAATAACACCCCCATACAACCACATTAACTTCTTTTTTCTCTTTGATTGATATATTAAAATGAAAATTAACCATACTTCTTTACGTTTTAGTTTACTCTTCGCCTTAGTTGCCTTGAGTACAACCTTTTTGTCAGGTCAAATTTCAAACGACTCTACACCAACTTTTGATTACTCAAAACCAGGTGAGTTCGAAATAGGCGCTATTTCTGTAACTGGCGCTGAATTTAGTGACGACAATGCAATCATCAGTATTTCCGGCCTTGTTGTTGGAGATAAAGTGAGAATCCCTGGAGCAAAAATTCCCAGGGCTATCAAAAACCTTTGGAACTTGCGACTATTTACCGATGTCCGTATCATCAAATCCAAAAATATTGGAGACGTCGTTTTTCTGGAAATTATTGTGGTCGAGCGACCTCGATTAAGTACTCACTCTTTCACAGGTATTGGTAAAAGTCAGCACGAATCATTAAATGAAGTAGTCAACAAGTTTTTGGTGAAAGGTGGAATTATTACAGATAACATCAAAGTTAATGCCGCCGAAGGACTAGAAAAACACTTTGCAAATAAAGGATTTTTTGATACTAAAGTAACCGTCGCCGAGGTGAAAGATACCGCCAGAGTAAATTCCGTGAACTTAGTCTTCGATATTTCCAGAGGAGAAAAAGTTAGAATTGAAGAGATTGTCCTCGATGGAAATATTGAGGTTCCCGATAAGAAACTTCTCAAAAAATTATCGAAAACCAAAGAAAGGAAGAAATTACTCTCTGCTTCTAAATTAGTGCAAAAAGAGTATAAGGAAGATCAGAAAAAATTAATCGATTACTACAACACCATTGGTTATAGAGATGCCAGGATATTAAAGGATAGTGTCTGGCGTGATGACGAAGGATTTTTAAGGATTAAGCTCTTTTTGATCGAAGGAAAGAGGTATTATTTTAGAAATTTAACCTGGAAAGGAAACTCTATTTACGATGATAAAACCCTGACCTCTGTTTTGGGTATCGAAAAAGGAGCTGTTTATAATCAGGAGCTGTTGGATAACAGACTTAAATTCAGTCAGGATGGAAGAGATGTTAGTTCTCTTTACATGGATTTTGGTTACTTGTTTTTTCAAGTAGATCCTGTTGAAGTTGCCATTATCGGCGATTCCATTGATATTGAGTTAAGAATTTTTGAAGGCCCTCAGGCAAATATTGACAAGGTAGTCATTGCTGGAAATGACCGGACACACGAACATGTCATACGTCGGGAATTAAGGACATTGCCCGCTGAAAAATTTAGCCGTTCTGATATCATTCGCTCTCAGAGAGAGATAACGAACCTTAATTATTTCAACCCTGAAAATATGGGTATCAATACCCCAGTAAATCCTGATAGAGGTACGGTAGATATTGAATATAAAGTCGAAGAAAAGCCCTCCGATCAGCTTGAATTATCTGCCGGGTGGGGTGGTTTCAACCGGGTCATAGGTACTTTGGGCGTTTCATTCAATAATTTCTCTCTGAGGAATATCTTTAATAAAGAGGCCTGGAAGCCTCTACCAATGGGCGATGGTCAAAGATTGAGCCTTAGAGCACAGACTAACGGTGATTTTTACCAGTCTTATAACCTTTCTCTTTCAGAACCCTGGTTAGGAGGTCGGAAGCCAAATTCATTCACCATCGGAGGCTTTTATAATCGCTTTGCTTATGGCCAGCGAGGAACCAGCACCTATCAGAGTCTAAACATTAAGCAGGGTTCAGTTAGTTTTGGTACCCGTTTGAAATGGCCTGATGACAACTTTGTTGCCAGTACAGCGCTTAATATTCAAACATTGACTTTGCAAAACTGGCAGGGTTTCCAAACCGATAAAGGTGAGGCCGTTAATATTGGAAATTTCAACAATTTCTCTCTACGCCAAATCGTTTCCCGAAGCTCTATAAATGATCCGTTGTTTCCAAAACAGGGTTCAAATATTTCTCTTTCCGTCCAATTTACATTGCCTTATTCTCTTTTTCAACCTAATAAGGATTATACGGACCTGCCCGTTGCTGAAAAATTCCGCTACCTCGAATATAACAAATGGCGATTTGATGCTGAATGGTACACCACCCTTACCGGTAAGTTAGTGCTAAAAGCTGCAGCAAAAATTGGTATTCTGGGATCATATAATAAAAATATTGGTGCCCCTCCTTTTGAAAGATTCCAATTAGGTGGTGATGGTATCAATAACCAACAATTCGGATTTCAAGGGGTTGATATCATTTCCATGAGAGGCTACGAAATCAATCAGTTGGAAGCAAATATTAGCCCGGGTACAACAACGGGAACAGCGGCAACACCCATTTTTGATAAATTTACCATTGAACTTCGTTATCCGGTGTCATTGAATCCAAGTAGTACTATTTACGTTCTTGCCTTTGGACAAGGTGGTAATGCCTGGCGTTCAATAAGAGATTTCAATCCTTTTGATATGAAAAGATCTGTTGGATTCGGACTTCGTGTTTTCTTACCAATGTTCGGAACCTTAGGTTTTGATTATGGCCTTGGTTTTGATAAAGCTAATGCAAAAGGACTTCGGGAATATGGTGATTTTAATATTGTTTTAGGTTTCGAACCTGAATAAATATAAACCATTTTATTAGTTAAGAAAAAGGAAGAGCAAAAACTCTTCCTTTTTTTTAGTACCCTTTTTGTCTTTCCCAATAATTTTGCTCTTCTATTTCAGCTAGAATCATAAGATAACTTTGATACCTTGACTCACTAACAATTGTTTTTTCCAAACCTTCTTTTACGGCACAATTGGGCTCGTTTTTGTGTAAACATTTTCCGCCAAACCTACACTGTTTAGACAATTCAAAAAATTCCCTAAAATTATGAGCTACCTCCTCTTGTGAAAGGTAGTTAAACCCCAAAGTTTTAATTCCAGGTGTATCGATAATATACCCACCTTTAGAATATGGAAACATTTCAGCAAAAGTAGTAGTGTGCTGTCCTTTACCTGAATAATCAGAAATGATACCCGTTTTCCGTACATTGGAAGGATCTAACCTATTTAACAGACTTGACTTTCCCACCCCAGATTGTCCCCCAATGAGAGAAATTTTATTCTTTAACTTATCTGACAAAACATCCAAACCCAGGCCAGATTCGGCACTTAACAATAAACAATCATATCCAATTTTTTCATACATATTCCGGAGATTATTGAACATCTCCATATCCCCCTCGTTGTAAAGATCTGCTTTGTTAAAAACAATCAATGTGGATATATTATAAGGTTCCGTCATCAATAAAAACCGGTCAATAAACCCTTGTTTTAATTTAGGCCGCACCATGGTAATTACCACAACGGCCTGATCTACGTTACTCGCCAGAAGATGAACCTCATGTTTATTTCGGGGAGATTGTCTTACCACATAATTTTTTCGGGGAAAAATTTCTTTGATGGTACCCTTGCCTATTTCATTATCCGGTATTATTAACACCTGATCTCCAACGGCAATAGGATTAGTGGTTGGTAATCCATCCAATCTAAATTTCCCGGACATCCGACATTCTATAATCGATAAATCTTCCTTCTCGACGACATACCAACTACCTGTTGATTTCAAAACCACCCCTTTTTCAGACATTTATGTACATTTAAATCTTTTGACGAACATTAATTTTTCCAGCACAAACGGCTGACATTTCTCTCAAAAGAGATGGATTTTCTTCTAAAACATTCCCCACGACCACAATATCAGCACCTGCATTGAAATGTAAGGCTACTTGTTCTGCACTTCTCACACCACCACCCACAATTAAGGGACCAGAAATAAGACCTCTGACTTGATTAATCATTTCACCGGAAACGGGATTTTTTGCTCCCGAGCCAGCATCTAAATAAAACAATTTTAACCCCAACATTTCTCCCGCTAACGCTGTATGAGCGGCAATACCTGGTTTATCAGCAGGAATCGGCGTTGTATTACTCATATAAGAAGCAGTATTCGGCCTGCCGCCGTCTATTAAAAGGTAAGCCGTAGCTATTGATTCTAATCCTGATTCTTTGATATAAGATGCGGCTATTACTTGTTGACCGATTAAAAACTCAGGATTTCTACCAGAAATCAAGGAGAGAAATAAAATAGCATCTGCCAATGCATTTACCTGAAAATAATGTCCGGGGAAAAGGATAAGAGGCAAATCTGTATTTTCCTTTAAATATCGAAGACAAGTCTCCAACCTATCCTTTTGAATAAAACTACCTCCTATAAAAACATACCCAATACCAGGCAATGAAAGTTGTTCGGTGATAGAAAAAAGATTGTCAGGATTGATTCCATCAGGATCAATCAAAACAGCTAATTTTTTTTTGCCGAGGGCCTGACAAGCAGTCATTTCCGTAAATATGGAAGGCGGGCGATTTGGTTTCATCTGATTGGCTCCTAAATCATTAAATAGACCATCAAAGATAAACAATCAAAAACCATCTTTCGATTTATTTTTCACCTCCATACTTCCATCAATCGCGCGCATTTGAATTTGATTAAAGGATTGATCCGCGTTAAAGCCTTGACTAAAAACCGTATCTTTCGGCGTGGCTATTACTACAAATTTATTGGTATATAAATTTTGTGTTTCCTCATTCCACGTCAACTCTGGAGATTCCATGACTTCTTTATTAACACTCATCCAGCGCACATTTTTTTTCAAAAAAGTTTTCTTTTTTGATTGATATCTTGCTGCATAATCTGCGGTAAGTGTACTTGTTATTTTCCCTTGTGGATTGAAAAAGTCAATATGAATACCTTCGGAAAATTCTTGAAATGGGTCACTTGCCTGTAGGTGAAAAATTAATACAGGTGCCTTTATTCTAATTCTAACTACGGCAGAGTCAGAATATAATATTTCGACCTCTTTTGTTTTTTCAATTTTCAAATCACTTTCAGAAAAAGTTACGAGCGCCTCTTCTTTGTCGCAACTAAAAAACACAAAAGAAATCAAAATCAATAAACCCGGATAACTGATAAGCCTCATTTTTAACGCATTAAATGTACATTTCCCGAAAAAGATAAAGCTGTGTCATCTATGAATAAAATAGTGACGGTATATAAATAGACCCCAGTATTTAAAGCAGCGCCTTTTGAATCGGTACCATTCCAACCACTTGTTTCGTCGTTAATTTTTATATTTTCCACTTTATAAATAATACCTCCGTAACGATCATAAATAGTCAAATCCTTTATGAATTTTGCTGATTCATTGGCAAATGCCGTAAAAAAATCATTCACACCGTCATTATTTGGAGAAAAGGCACTGGGAATAAAAACCGGTCTGTTTTTTGCTACCTCGATGTTAATATCATCTTCCGCCACACAACCATCTGGGTTAGTAACCTGCACCTTATAAACAATTTGACTATTAACTCTTTCTTTAGTTCTCGTACTCGAACAGGTGCTGCAAACCACAAGGTCCTGGGGTATCCATTTATAAAGAACAGGGCTTTGGTTAGCCACGGCTGTCAATTGAAAATATGTACCCAAATTTACTAAGGTATCAAGACCTGCAAAAACGGTTAATTTCCCTGGTTGTTTAACGGTAACCTTTTGCTGAACTGTGCAGCCTAAAACATCAGAAATACGCAAAATATAATCTCCCGCTGCCAGATTTTTAAAATTATTCTGGGTTTGAAAAGATCCAACATCGATAGCATAAGAATAAGGAGGCGTTCCACCGGAACCAATAGAAGCGATACTTCCCGACTTAAATCCAAAACATAGATTATCAATCACCTGAATAGTACCAATTTGTAGGGACGTGGGTTCAAAAATCTGTTGGAATGTATCCAATTTACAACCATTTCTATCAAAAATGGTCAGACCATAATTTCCTACACCCAAATCTTTAATAAATGGATCTCTTTCCCCATTTTGCCATCTGAACACATAATTACCATTACCCCCCAGGCCATTTGCTTGTATAGATCCGTCTTTTAACCCGTTACAACTAACATTTATTGGGGATAGATTTACGCTCAAAGGCGTAAAATCATTCACTGAAAAAGAAAAATTTCCCAAACATCTATTTTTATCCCTTACCTGAACCTCATATTTTCCTGCTTTAATATTTGCCAGGGAATTGGCAGACTGAAAACCTTTACTATCCTTCCAGTCATATTCATAAGGTGCATTACCATTATCGATATTCACTTCAATTTTACCGTCGGAAAACCCAAAACATCGAGGTGGAATAATAGATTCTACGGAAGGATCCAAAATGAGTTCCAATTCCTTTAAATTAAAAGTTGTGTCAAAAAGGCATTGATTAGCGTCTTTTACCTGAATTTTATAATTTCCCACGGGCAACCCAGAGAGTAAATTTTGAGTATTAAAACTGGCATTATTCCAACTATATTGGTAAGGGGCCGTTGCACCCGCTACTTTAAGACGAATGGAACCGTCTAATCCACCGTTACAAGTTGGCATTTTCAATTCAGGAACAATATCTATTTTTTTGGGACTATTCACAAAAAAAGCTAACGAAGTAGAGCAGGTCGTTTTATCAACGACGGTTACTGTGTAATTACCTGTCGCCAATCCTGTTCTAGAACCCTCTGTTTTACCGTCATTCCAACGGTAAACATAAGGACTATAACTGTTTGAAATGTCTAAATCAATTTGACCTGTTTCGGTACCAGGACAGGTAATATCTGACACCCTTGTATTTGTTTTGAAATGATCGTTACAGCAATTTATTTTTATATCGACCACTTTACTCACGCTACAACCTTCAGCGCTGGTTACCCTTAATAACACAGGCGTAGTTCCCGGCTGATCAAAAACAACAGAATGAGGGCCTTTTCCTAAATTATTTTGTATTCTGGCAGCGGGTCCAAATGACCAGTTCCAGGATTGTATTGATCCCGGGGTGGTAGAATTATCGCTAAAAACAATAGGACTTCCTACACAAGCCTCTGAAACATCGGTAACGAAGTTCACCTGCGGACCTTTGAATTTACTTGTTCCACCAAACTTCAATTCATAACCAAAACCTGTTTGACTATAGTTGATGATAACTAAAGCATAAGATTTTCCCACTTCCATGATTGCCGGCTTAACGAAGCTATTTGCACCATTATTACACCCACAATTTTCAACTTCATCTGTTTCACCTTCTCTCAGACCTGTTGCGCCAGTACAGGCAATCCATCTATTTATTGGCTCACTAACATTCTCACCTACAATACTATACCTCAACATTTTCTTATTGCTACAATTATTTAAGGCGGTCAATTCATATAACACCCAATCCAAATCATCACTCGGGTTACTTGGTGTGATGGTGAAAGTCAGCGAACCGGCGGTTTGAATAGTCCATTTATACCAGGTAGATTGTTCTTCGATAACGGGCGCCCTTCCACCCAAATTATCTGTACAAAAAGCATCATTAATATTATCTAAAACGGCTCCCCGATCTCTAACAGAACTAACGGTAAATGGTCTGTCGTCACATAAAATAACGGCTGATTGACAATCGCCGGAGGGAGAACCCGCTGAGGTATAACTGTTAACACATAATTTAAAAGTGCCACTATTTGTCCCTCTGGCACTTACCCGCACATAATATTTTTGTCCAACCAGCATGCTACTCGATAAAATCTGGACTACGTTATTGGAAGGCGCCGTATTATCAGAAATACAGGCTACCTGCGTTAACACGCCGCAAGCCCCCCTGTAAATGGCCATTTGTGGCGACCTCAGACTACCCCCTTTTCCAAGACGGGTATCTCCAACTACCTGAATACTAACATTAGTTCCCCGTGAAGTAAAAATAAACCATACATCCCGCTGTGTCTCCTGAGGGAAACAGGTAGCTGGAGCAACACCTTCATCTACAGCACCCACAGTGGTGAAAGCTGCTGAATCAGAACACCAATTATCAAGATTTGTAAGTATTCTTGCCTCTTCACACTTATCGTGAGGTACGCTCCCAAAAGAAAAACGTATTAAAGCCTGAAAAATAATTAGCATAAATAGTCTGGTCATCATTTAATGATTATAATATCCTATTAAACGTAAAATTAACATATTAGGTGTATTTTCTTTAAGAAACTTAAGGGTTGCGTTACTTCATTTTCCGTCCATTTTAACCAAATAACACTATATTTACTTTTTAATACCCTGGCTCATCAAAATTCATCGATAATGAAGACGCATATTCCCAATGTAATTACTTTATTAAATCTGCTTTTTGGTGTTTTCGCTTCCATCTCCTTGCTCTATGGATCCTTGGAATCAGCTCTACTGTGGGTTGGATTAGCAGCATTGGCAGACTTTTTAGACGGCTTTGTGGCCAGATGGCTCAATGTTCAATCTCCTTTAGGAAAAGAACTGGACAGCCTGGCAGATATGGTTTCCTTTGGTTTCGTGCCAGGAATTATTTTCTACGGCCTGATAGTCCAAAATCAAACGGGATCCTGGCCAAGTACATGGTATTGGATAGGAATGCCGGCTTTTGTTATTACCCTTTCCGCAGGACTGCGATTGGGACGATTTAACATAGATATTCGTCAAAATACCGACTTTATTGGCTTACCAACGCCTGCATGCACCCTTTTTGCCGTTGGCCTCCTTCTCATTCATTTGTTTTACAAAGAATCAGTCCTCCATAATCTTCTTGATATTAAATTATTAATCGTTTATATAATTGCACTTAGTCTGCTTATGCAGGCAAATCTGCCGATGTTTAGTTTAAAGATAAAAGGGGGTTGGAAAAATAACCAACTTAAAATTATATTTGCTGTTTTTTGTGCAATAGTATTAATTTGGCAGCCCAAACTGGCACCATTAACCTGGATAACCAGTTATATTCTATTGTCCTTAATTACTCATTTCTATACTTCAAAAAAAATAATATGAAATTTTTGGCGGAAATTGACATCATGCCTCACAAGGAACTACTTGATCCTCAAGGCAAGACCGTGGCAAAGAATCTTCACCATATTCCTGTAGATGGTATTTTAGATATTAGGGTTGGAAAACACATTCAAGTGCAACTAGAGGCTGAAAATGAATCTGAGGCAAATGATAAAATCAATTTGGCCTGTAAAAAATTACTGGCCAATCTGATCATGGAAAATTATACTTTCCACATCAAGGAAATAGATTAATAGGTACCTATGCTGTATTTGGTGCCTACGCCCATTGGAAATCTGGAGGACATAACCTTACGTGCCATTCGCACTTTAAAGGAATGTAATTATATATTAGCTGAAGATACGCGGACATCGAGGAAATTGCTTGATCATCATGGCATTTCAACCCCCTTACGCCCGTTTCATTCCTTCAACGAACATCATGTGACGGAGAATGTAGTAAAAGAATTACTTTCCGGTATCTCCATTTCTCTTATTTCTGATGCGGGAACACCTGGGATATCTGATCCCGGATTCCTTTTGGTTCGCGCCTGTGTACGCGCTGGAGTTGAAGTAACCTGTCTTCCCGGTGCAACAGCTATAATACCTGCATTAGCCGCCTCGGGATTACCGACGGATAGTTTCCATTATGAAGGATTTTTGCCGCATAAAAAAGGGAGGCAAACCAGATTAAAATATATTGAGCAACTCCCAGAAACCTCCGTCATTTACGAATCCCCACACCGATTGGTAAAGCTAATAGACGAACTTTCAACTATTTGCGGACCTGACAGGAACGCTTGTGTTTGTAGGGAGCTATCGAAACTACATGAAACATTTCACAGAGGTTCCCTTATTGAACTCCAGACATACTTTAAGGAACATCCCGGTCAGGTTCGCGGCGAAATAGTTTTCCTTCTTGCAGGAAAAAGTTAAACGGTCTGCTTTCAAATATGAATAGCACGGTTACTTGTCGCTGCTAAAGCTGCTTCTTTTATCGCTTCAGAGTAAGTTGGGTGTGCATGACTCATACGACAGGCGTCTTCAGCTGAAGCTCTAAATTCCATTAAGGTTACCCCTTCCATTATTAAGTCGGCCGCTCTTGCGCCAGTTATATGTAAGCCCAAAATTTCATCTGTCTCGGCATGGCAAAGCATTTTTACCAAGCCCTCTATATCTGTGCTGGCTCTTGCTCTTCCCAATGCCTTGAAAGGGAATTTACCTGACTTAAAAGGAATTCCTGCCTCCTTCAACTGAGCTTCTGTTTGACCTACACCTGCTACTTCAGGCCAGGTATAAATGACATTGGGAATAAGATTATAGTTAATATGAGGTTTTTGACCCGCCATAACTTCAGCGACAAAAATACCTTCCTCTTCTGCTTTATGCGCCAACATAGGGCCTTGTATAACGTCACCAACAGCATAAATAGTAGGGACAGCCGTTTGTAAATGCTCGTTTACTTTTATCTTTCCTTTTGCATCTACCTCTATACCAACATTTTCCAATCCAAGATTATCTGTATATGGCCTTCTACCGATAGAAACCAGGCAATAATCTGCTGAAATTTCCACTTCCGTTTCGGTTCCCTTTTTTTTGTAAAAAACTGCAACCGATTTCCCAGAAGGCACAACCCGGGTAACCTGGGCACTCAAATGGAATGTTACGCCCATTTTTTGCATTGATTTTTGTAATTCCTTCACACATTCCGTATCCATGGAAGGAACTAAGGTATCCATAAACTCAATGACCTCCACTTTAGTGCCTAGTCTGGCATATACTGAACCTAGTTCCAAACCAATAACCCCTCCTCCTATTACAACCATTTTTGCAGGAACCTCCTGAATACCTAAGGCCTCCGTTGAGGTAATCACTCTTTTCTTATCATAATTAAAAGCTTCCGGAACGATAGGTTTTGAGCCGGTAGCGATGATAAATTTATGAGATTCAACGACTAAGGCTTCGCCGTCAGTTTTTAAGACCTTAATTTTATTATTGTCAGTAAATGAGGCATGGCCATGAAAAACATCAATCTTGTTTTTTTTCATCAAGAAATCAATACCCTTTACCGTTTGTTCAACTACCTCGTTTTTACGTTGGATCATTTTGGGCATATCCACACTCAGGCTACCCACGTTTATACCGTGACTGCTAAATTTTTCCTTAGCTGCAAAATAGTGTTCTGAAGAGTCTAACAACGCTTTTGAAGGGATACAACCTACATTTAAACAAGTGCCTCCCAATGAATTATACTTTTCTACCAGCGCCGTTTTCATACCTAATTGCGCACATCTGATAGCGGCTACGTACCCTCCCGGACCAGCACCAATAACTGTTACATCATATTTCATTACTGTCAAAAATTTTTACGAATTTACAAACGAACCATACGATTTACTACTGCAAACAACAATATCTGCTAAATATTTGTTCCCTGACACATTACATTTAGCTTTCAAAAAGCTAAGCTTCACCCTTTGGGCTATTATCCTCTCTCCTATTTTCATTTGGTTTATTATCCGGCCGGTTACCGCCCTGGCGAAATGGAGGACGGTTTCCTGGTGGACGGTTACCTTGAGGAGGTCTGTTTCCTTGCGGCCTGTTTCCTTGCGGACGATTTTCACCAGGCGCTCTTTGCTCCGGCCTTGGCCCCTCATTCTGCCTGTTCCCAATAGGTCTTTCACCCGTGTTTGGCCTTTCGCCAGTATTTGGTCTTTCCGTAGGGTTTGGTCGGTTACTTTGTTGGGGCCTGTTTCCTTGCATAGGTCTTTGGTCAGACCTATTATTTTCATTGGGACGGCCACCTTCTGGACGATTTCCTGGTTGCTGTCTATTATCCGGCCTATTTGGACTTGGTCTGTTTGTCGTTTGTTGAGGACGATTATCCGGTTCATTCCTGTCTTGATAACGGCTACTTTTCTTTTTCTTTCTGCGAATTTCTTCAGGTAATTCAACTGCGCCGGTGACATCGGAATAATCCTTTCCACCACCTTCGAACTCCTCTGGTTTGACTAAGCCTTCCATTTCTTTAAAGTCAGGTAAAAAGTTCCCTCTCATGGCAGCATGCTGAATTTCTTTAACCATGTCTATCGTCTGAGGGTATAATTTACCTCTTCCGTGATCTTGTTCGTATGCATAAAAAAGAAGACCTTTAAAGATATCCGTTTTAACTAAAATAGCTTTTCCCTTTAATGTTTCTATTCTATCGGCACGCTCCGGGAACGATTCTATGGCTTCCATATAGGTATCCAGTTCAAAATTGAGGCAGCATTTTAACCTACCACACTGACCTGACAATTTTGCCTGATTAATAGCCAGGTTCTGATATCTGGCTGCTGTAGTTGACACTGATTTGAAATCAGACAACCAGGTGGAACAGCATAATTCTCTTCCACAAGAACCAATGCCCCCAATTCTGGAAGATTCTTGTCTGGCACCAATTTGCCTCATTTCAATTTTAACTCTAAATTCTCTGGCAAAGATTCTAATCAATTCCCGGAAATCCACTCTGCCATCAGCCGTATAATAAAAGGTAGCCTTTCTCTTATCTCCCTGATATTCAACATCTCCGATCTTCATATCTAAATCTAAAGACCTGGAAATGGCTCTGGCCTTGATAAGTGTTGGAATATCCTGTTGACGGGCATCCTCCAATCTTTCCAGGTCACGTTCATTAGCTAATCGAATAACCGACGTAAAGACCGTATTTTCTCTGACCCTTTTTTTCTTTAATTGTAAGCGAACAAGCTCCCCCATCAACGTAACTCTGCCAACATCATACCCTGTTCCAGTTTCTACGACAACATCGGCGCC
Source organism: Saprospiraceae bacterium (assembly GCA_049241465.1). Lineage (GTDB taxonomy): Bacteria > Bacteroidota > Bacteroidia > Chitinophagales > Saprospiraceae > BJGN01. The sequence continues at coordinate 27,812 of JBMLQR010000371.1, forward strand.
AACATAAATTTCAGGTAAATTCTCAAGAATAAAGAAGCCTTTATGTGAGCCATTTTTGAAACTCACCTCCACTAAATCGAACGGATAAGCATCGCGAACATCCAAAGCAGACAACCAATCATAAGTATTGAGTCTATTACATGAACCTGTAGCACAACTACCATTACTTTTACACCCTTTTACCTCACCATCGCTTGTATTACACACTGTACAACCTGCACATCCCATAATTTATTAGTTTATTGTTGTTCCTTATACGGCCTTCCCCAAAATTAAAAATGGATAAAAAGGCTATATATTAAAAAATTTATTTTGCATAATCTGATGAAATTTAATGGACAAATCTAAAAACAAAATTTTAGGATTTGCATTTCTTTCCAAATGTGCAAAATTCTCATCGGCTAAATGAGTCATTTGTTCCAACTGTTTATCGGTCAGAATGGCTCTTAACTTTTCTGAAGTAGCTATCATTTCCTTAGGTATATTTGATTTTTCCTGACCTAAAATTGGTAAAACCAAAAGACCTCTAAAAAAATGTAAACTATATCTGATAAATATTTTTTGTTTCTCCTTTGTCCAAACGGCTATTTCATCTACCCATCGGCTCATTTCCAATCCATTTCCCTTATAACATTTTCTCATCCAGTCAATTAGAATACCAGCATTCAAATCTTCCTGTTCTGCCATTAAAGCAATGGCTTCAGAGAAACTACCGTTAGCCAGTTGAATAACGGTATTGAGTTGTAAGTCGGTAACGGAAGGATAAATGCTCTTCAGTGTTTTATCTAATACCTCGTCTGTCAACAAAGGTACTTTAATCAATTGGCAACGAGACATAATCGTTTGCAATATTTGATCTGATTGTTCTGCAACGAGAATAAAATGAGTATCTGGTGGAGGTTCCTCCAGTATTTTCAGCAATCTATTGCCCTCTTTACCTAAGTATTCCGGCAACCAGATAATCATAACGCGCACCTCAGCCTCGGCACATTTTAGGCTTAATTTTCTTCTTATGTTAAAACATTCCTCTTTATTGATGTTAGCCTGTTTATTGTCGGCAGCAATTTCATTTATCCAGTCATCTTTTGTAAAATAATGCTTTTTCATCAAAAGGTTTCGCCAAACCGGCAATAGATTATCACTGGTGACATCTTTTCCTGTTGTTGGAAAAGCAAAATGAACGTCTGGATGAAGGTATTTAAAAGAGCGGTTACAAGACGGACAGGCACCACAGGCTTCTCCCTGAACGGGGCTTGGGCAAACCATGGCATGCGCCATAGCGATGGCCAAAGGCAAAGCACCAACCCCTGAAGAACCTAAAAGCAACACAGCATGAGGAACTTTATGCTGTATTATCATGCTTCGAATATTGTCCTTAACCCTTTCCTGACCTACAACCTCTGAAAATTTCATTTGTGACGTAATATTTTCCCATTCAATACAAAAATAAGGATAATAATGGCTAATGCGCCTCCAGCCAATTATTTCCACTTTTAACCTCAACCTCGATAGGAACTTTCAAAGAAGGCATTGCATGACACATTTTATCTCTTATGAGCACTGATAATTTTTCGACTTCCATTTTTGGCACATCAAAAACTAATTCGTCATGTACCTGAAGAATCATTCTGGCACCCCAGTTTCCATTTTTTAATTCTTTATGAATAG
>JBMLQR010000371.1:29579-30670 GCA_049241465.1 Saprospiraceae bacterium
TGTTGCCCGTCCAGTTCCGCCAGTTTTTCCTCGTCCGTAGCATATTGCCCCGATTTGGTTTTCCTCCATTTGTAAGGTATTTTTAATTTGTCGAACAAAATTTCCCCTACTTGCTTAGGTGAAGCAATATTGAATGAAGCGCCTGCGAGCTCATAAATTTTATTTTCAAGAAGTTTTATCTGCTCCTTGAGTTGAATAGAATAGGTATTTAAAAAATCCACATCTACACGGATACCTTCATATTCCATATCGGCTAAAACCTTTAATAACGGCGCTTCCAAATTATTAAACAGTTCATATAAATTTTCTTTTATCAACAAAGGCTCTAAATGATTTTTCAGCTGCATCGTTATATCTGCGTCTTCCGCTGCATATTCTTTAACATCATTTACCTCAATATCTCTCATGGTCTTCTGCCCCGCCCCCTTTTTACCAATCAGCGAAGCAATAGAAACAGGTTTATAATCGAGGTAAGACTCCGAAAGATAATCCATGTTATGCCTCATTTCAGGTTCCAGAAGATAATGGGCAATCATAGTATCAAAGAAAGGACCGGGGAGTTCCACGCCATAATTTTTCATGACCATGGCATCGAACTTAATATTCTGTCCGACCAATATTATTCGATTATTTTCCAGCACAGGTCTTAATAAATCAACTATTTCCATAGCGATTTTTCTATCTGCCGGAATAGATATATACCAGGCGATGCCCTTTTTGTAAGCAAAAGAAATACCCACCAGATTAGCTAAGGTAGCGTCAATATTATCTGTTTCTGTATCAAAGCAGAGGGTATCTTGTTGTAAAAGGTCCTCGACCAACTTTTTAATTTCTGCATGCTCCTCAACTAAATAATAGGTATGCGGCGTATTTTCGATATTAAAATTGGCAATACGCGCTGTTTTTTCAGTTATATTTTCAGTAGTGGGTTCAACTTCCTTTTCTTCTGGAAAATCAAACGAACCCTGGGCTGAAGTATTTGCAGGAATAGGTTTTGTGGTAGGGTCAGGACCTAAAATATTCATAGAAATAGACCGAAACTCTAACTCCTTAAAGAGATCTGCCAATACTGTTCTATCGAGAGGATCGAG
>JBMLQR010000371.1:30770-35207 GCA_049241465.1 Saprospiraceae bacterium
TGTAAACCAAGGATATCAATGACCTGATTTACGTTTTGAATATCCCACATTTCACAAATTTCCTTTTCCCCAAGTAATTCTATACCATTGCCTTGTCGGGAAGGTTTATACATGATAATATTAGGCGAAACCAACTGCCCATAATCCTTATCAGGAGTGACCATATAAACGGTAAAACCATCATCACCTGCTCTTTTGGCAATGGTACCGATGACATCATCAGCCTCGAAACCGGGAACACAAAGAATGGGAATATGAAAACCCTTCAATATTTTTTGAATCCAGGGAATTGCCACACCAATATCTTCTGGCTGTTCCTCTCTGTTTGCTTTGTACTTTGGGTATTGTTCATGTCTGAAAGTTGGACCATGAGGGTCAAAAGCAACTGCTATATGGGTAGGTTTTTCTGTCCTTAAAAGATCCCATAACATTCTGGTAAATCCGTTAATGGCAGAGGTATTCAAACCCTTTGAATTTATCAGTGGTCTGGTGATAAACGCAAAATGAGCGCGATATACCAAAGCGTGTCCATCCAAAAGGAATAATTTTTTCTCATTCATCCAAATAATATTTTCAGGTGTTTTTAGACTCGTTTTAAAATGTTAGGGCATATTTCATAAGCATTTGCTGATTAATGCTGACTGCTCTTCCAAGACCTCTTACGCCATTTGGTTGGCTGTAATCGGTAATTTGCACCAACACGTCCCGATCATAATAAGCATTTACTGTTAAAGAAAGTTGAAATCCTTTAATTATTTTCATACTTAAATCATTTGTCCAATACTGTAAATCCACATATTTAAAATCCTTTAGATAGTTGGAATACAATTGAATAGCAGAGGCGTAGGTGAATTTATTTTCCCAAAATTTCGTTTTGTAACTTAATCTTAACAAGGTACCTAACTGTTTATCAATATTTTCTGCTGAAACAATAGTTCCTGTGGAAGATTTTTCTACAGGATTCCCATGAACCCCTAATAAGGCAATCTCATCATTATTAACAATAATAAATCGACCCGCCAGAGGTGAATAATAAATAGCCCATTTATCATTGGGCCTAAAATCCATTCCAGCTGAAACACTTATTTGAGCGGGTGAAAAAAACAAAGATTGTAAACGGGTATCTTTCCCAGCTAATTTTTTGAGGAAATTTCCTGGAAAAGAAGCGGGGCCTTTATAGGTAGGAGCAATCTGGCTAATAAAATTGATACCCGAAGCATAAGATAATTTGGATTTTCCCGATGCCTTGATACCCAGTCTGGAATCCAGTCTTATTTCATCAATCGATTTTTGAAATGGAACTTTGGTAAGAGTTCCCTGCCCAATAACACCTGCGCCTAATCGTTGGACACCAAATTGGGAAACAAAGGTATTATCCCAAACAGCTCTCTTTTTTTTATATTTTGCACTGAAATTAATCGCACCGCCAAATCCTACTCTATTCTGGCCTGAACCAACGCGGGGGTTTAACTGCAATAGTTGAGCACCATCAACCCCGATGCCCAAACCAATATCCCAGATAGAATCTTTTTTTGTTTCTTTTTCCTCTTCTTTTTTTTGGGCAAATATGGAAGGGATTAGAAGGAAACAAAAAGATACGCAAAGGAACAATTTACCTATCCATTTCATCTGAATCATCTGTTTTAATTAAAGCATATTTTTCGGTCGTCAACTTATGCAAGGGTAAGGTAACCCACGTTTTTTCATCTGTTTTAACGGTAAAAGATCCTGAATCAATAGCAACAACGATACCTTCAACCTCGTCAATTTTGATGGTATCTCCCACTTGAATTTTATTTCGATTATAATAGCCACTTAAAATATTTGACAATAATGGTTTTGAAGCGGCACCATAACCTATAGCAAAAGCGAGCATAATCCCCGCCAAAATGATAGATAGGTTGATTTGAATAAATCCTGTTTCAATGCCAGACTGTTCCAGAGCGATGAGCGCAATATTGACAAATATAAAATAAAAGACTAAGTTAGAAATGAGGCTTGCCGCAGGAATATCCATGGAATAACAAGCTGTTCTAACAAAACCTCTTAGTAAATCTGCCAGAAAAATACCAAGTAAAAAGACAAAAATGGCAGAAATTAGACGGGGTAAATAAGTAAATACCAACGTTATTATTTCGGAAAGCGCCTGGACTTCCAATACATCTACTGCAATTAAAACAAAGAGGAAAAAGAAAAAATAATAAATGAGTTTGGCAATAATTTTACCTGATCTGAAGCGTAAAGGCGTTTTATTTAATACCTCTATATTTCCCAATCTTCCTAAAAAATGATCTACCCCGATTTTATCAAAAAACCTGGATACCAGTTTGGCAATAATTTTTCCAATAAGTACACCAAGTAATACTAATATCGTGGCAAGTATTATTCTCGGAAACAAATTGATGCCATAATTAAGTGTTTGATTTAACGATTGCTCCCAACGAAGCCAAAAAGAATTTGCAGATATATTGACCATTAAATTTTCCATAACGATAATTTTAATCCTTTAATTCAGGTGGATTTGGAAATCTGTTCTTAGCATTTGATTTATTTGTGTCAAGTAAATCTGAAAAAGTCAAAAAGAAATTAGGTACAAATAAATCAACCATTTGACCAACCATTCGAAAAAGGGAAATTCTGCTATGAATACTTTTTCTTATGACCTCCTGTTGAAAAGGTTCTAAGAAAAGTTCATTCTCATCGATTAGTTTTTGAAAATTATTTCGACTCATTTCGATTTTTTTTCTTTTTCTTCCAATATCATTCGATTTTTTTGTGCCTTTGCCTTAGCTCTTTTTAGCTGCATCTTTACAGCACTTTCCGATTTCGATACAATTTGAGAAATTTCCTTTATAGATAAATCATCTTGATATTTCATTAATAACATAAGCCTGTCCCCAAGAGCCAGTGAATCCAGAACAGATTTAAGCTGTCCTATTTCCATATTTAATAAGACTTCATCAGAAACCTCGTCTTCTATATCTGTGATTTTATCAAAATCGTCAGAAAATAGTTCCACCGCTTTTTTGGATCGCCTTAAAAAATCGATACAATAATTATAAGTAATGGCATAAACCCAGGTTGAGAATCTTGCCTTTTCTTCAAAACGAATCAGATTGAGAAAAATTTTAAGAAAAATTTCCTGTGTTGCATCTCTGGCTAAGCTTTCTTCTTTGAGAATAGAAATACATTTTGCGTAAACCTTCTTAACATAACGACTATAAAGTAAGGAGAAACATTGTTCCGACTGGTATTTGAGATACATTTTAATTACCTCTGAATCGCCCATTTCCTCCTTACAATAAAATTCCACCGTATATCAATTTAGCGAAAAAACCTATTTATACTTTCCCTCTATTTTTTAAAGTCCAGACGGATATAATCATTCTGAAAGGAAAAATAATACTGGCCACAATAGCACCGGAACCAAAAAAGACCATTTCATAGTACATATAATTACCTAATCGCTGTGCATCATCGGCTGATAAATTTCGCATTGGATAATACATTCCTTCCTCATCCAGAAAAGTACGAAAACCATGTAACCCGCTAATAAGGTAGAAGATAAAAGGAATAAAAATAAATACCAATGCCACTTTTACGGCTTGTTGTTTAGCCAGCAACGAATATTTCAGTAAAAATACATATCGGGTGACAAGAATAAAAGTGAAAATAAAAACGATATTTTCGGTAAAAAAGGGATAATCGACCTTTGAATTTGTCAGCGGTAAAATCACTAAAAAAGCTAAAACAATGGTAAAAACCAATATTAGAAGTTCCAAAACAAGTGTGTATTGAAAACCGGATGATTTGTTGTTCAAATTTATTATTAATTTAACGTTAAATAATTGATTATAAGTAAAAAAGGAAATAAAAAAAGGTAATATAGCATTCCTTTATTTAAATAATTCCGTACCTTCCTAAAGGTAATAAAACTCCAAATTAAACAAATATTTTAAAAAAGTGAATGAACATGGAAACTATTTTGGTGCTTAACGCCGATTACACGCCGCTAAATCTAACGACTTTCCGAAGAGCGTTAAAACTTATAATGAAGGGTAAAGCTGAAATTGTTAAAAATGAGGAGGTAGAGGTGGTAAGAAGTGAAAAAATAGTCTATCCGAAACCATTGATAATACGCCTTTTAAATTACATCAAAAGTAAAATAAAGACATTTAAAGTTAACCGCAGCCGTATTTACAAAAGAGATAATCATGAATGTGCCTATTGTGGTTCTAAAAAACAACTGACCATTGACCATATCATTCCAAAATCGAGAGGAGGTAAGAATACCTGGAATAATCTCATTTCCAGTTGTTTGTCTTGTAATTTAAAAAAAGGAGATCGCACACCCGACGAAGCTGGAATGCCATTAAGATTTAGCGCTAAAGTACCAAATCTATTAAGTTCAGACCTTTATACGTCTAAAATATGGAT